>NZ_JAQFUL010000042.1:0-42175 GCF_027716265.1 Bacillus cereus group sp. Bc031 | reverse complement strand
TGCTAGGAAACTAGCACGTACGGTGTGAGGTGGGGGAAAAGGTGGAGATTACATCAAAGCCTTACCTATCATCATAAGTAGAAAATTACCGAGAAGAAATTCTAAATCAATCAAGCGAGTTGCTAGATGAAGAAGGATTAGCATATTTGGAAGAAGATTTACGTTCACCTTGTACGGAAGAAATTGCAATCTTCCGTGCGTTTGCCAATATCGTAGAAAAGGCAAATAACGAAATTGTTGTTATCGACACAGCACCAACAGGACATACGTTATTACTTTTAGATGCGGCACATTCTTATCATAAAGAAATTGAACGTTCTACTGGTGAAGTGCCCGTTTCAGTACAACAATTACTACCACGTCTTCGTAATCCGAAAGAAACAGGTGTTGTAATTGTTACGTTAGCAGAAGCTACACCTGTGTTCGAAGCAAGTCGTTTACAAGAAGATTTAAAACGTGCGAGTATTACACCAACTTGGTGGGTGATTAATCAAAGTTTATATGCAACAAACACAAAAGACCCTATTTTACATGGTAGAGCGATATCCGAAATAGAATGGATGCGTGAGGTTGAAGAAAGAGCAAATGGACAATATGTGGTGATTCCTTGGAAAGCACAAGATATTGTTGGCTATGAAAATTTGAAACACTTAACAGTGTAAAAATAAAAAAGAAGAGGAGAGAATACTATGATTATTACAGATGGAGCAAAGGCATATATTGAAGAGGTTATGAAAGAACACGGTGTATCCACATTACGTTTTTCATTTGAAGGTGCAGGATGTTGCGGGCCGAGCTGGGGAATGTCGTTAGCTACAGCACAAGAAGACGATATTGTACAAACAATTAATGGGGTAGAGATTGCAATAGATCAAAAGATTGTAGATACAGTAGATAAACTGACTGTTGATTTCGAAGGAAAAGGTGAAGAGTCAGGATTAGTCTTCCGCGGTGGAGAAAGCTGCTGTTAAATATTAAATAGTTCTTTTGTTATGAAGCAAAAGTAATCATATATAAATAAAGACCAAATCATTATGCGATTTGGTCTTTATTTTTTGCTGATAAATTAATAAAAGTAATTGTCTGTAATCCAGTTCGTATCTTTTTAATAAGGTAATGTTATTAAAACATTATTTAAAACGGTTAAAGGGAAATGTAATTATATTTTAGAATTAAAACAATGAAGAATGCATGTTGGAATATATTATATCAAAAGGTTAAGGGGATGAATCTAAATAATCAGTTTGGAGGAGAAAATGAAAAAATTGTTCTTCGCTGTGATTCTATTTTTGATTGTTATTACTACCTTCGGTTGTTCAAATAATAAAGGCTATAGTTCCAAGGAAGCGATAAAAAGAGGTGACATTGTGTATCAACAAAGCAAAGTTGCCAATTTAGCAAAATTTGAACAGTTCTTAATGAATATCTCTAACAAAAAAGAAGATAAGATACGAGTGACAAGCTATACACATGAAGGAGACCCCATATTTCAAGATTTGAAATTTGATGGGAAAGTCTTGAAATATACTCACGACAATTCAAACGATGCGTATGCTGGAAACGATAAAGGTATAGAAAAAGATGTTTGCACAGAAATAATTAAGAAGGAAAATGAACAAGGTCAAGTGGATTTCTTTGTAAGTGGTTGTGCAAAACAGCAGGATTCCTTTCTTTTCCGTGTAGAAAAAAGTAAATTAAAACATGATTGACTAATGATATAAGAAATGATATTACGCAATAGAAAAACATCTGACGCATAGGCAGATGTTTTTCTTACTATATATTTATTATTTTATTTACAGCACTCTGATTTATTATCAGTGTTGTTAGAAGTTGAATCATTCTTTTCTTCTTTTACTTCCTCAATTTTAATACTGCAACAATCTTTTTCTTTGCTCTGAAATAGTTTTTTAAAGATACTCATGGTAATTCCTCCTCTGTTTTATATGAAATAAAATAAAAATCCTGAAAGTGTTGCCATACTCATTACTGAAAGAATAAATGCTACGATTAATTTCTTTTTGAAAATACTGTTTAGCAATGTTATCTCTGGTAAACTTGCACCCGCAGAACTAATCATTAATGCCATAACTGGACCTAATGCCATTCCTTTTGCAATCATGATTTGCGAGATTGGAATCATCGTAGAAAGACGAATATATAATGGGATACCAATAATAGCAGCAATCGGAACAAGCCACCAATTATCACCTCCTAAATAGTTTGTAATCCATTCAGTAGGTACAGCTCCGTGAATAACAGCTCCAATTAGTGCACCAAAGATTAGGTAAGGATATACTGTCTTCATTAATTGAAACACTTCAACAAAAGCATTTTTTAAGCTAAATGATTGCGTTTTTTCTTCATATCCACTCATAATTACCTGTTTGACTTCTTTTTCGAATCCTAATTTTTCAAGTGTGTAGCCAATGATAATGGATAATAGGGATGTAATGACCGTATATGTAAGCGTCACTTTTACACCTAGCGTTGCAGTCATAAGTGTTAATATCGTTGGATCAAGGACTGGTGAAGAAAACAGAAATACCATAACTGTTCCAAATCGAATTTTTTTGTTTAATAAGTTCACAACAATTGGAATCGTTGAACAAGAACAAAATGGTGTAATAAAAGCAAATACGATAGCAATGAAAGAACTGTATAGAAAGTTTGATTTAGAGAGCAATACGTCTAGCTTGTCGTATGGCAAAAAGCTTTGAATGACTTGAATAAAGAATGAAATACCAACAAATAAGAGAGTTAGTTCAAGTGCGATAGAAAAGAAATCGCGAAGAATGGTTTCCCACATGTTAATTCCCCCTTTTAAAATAGTTGCATTTTGCAAGTATTAGTTTAAAATAAAGAGCAAAATACTTTGCTCAAGCAAGTGGCTTACAGCAAACATCAGTATCTTGCATTGCGTTGTTTAACAACTGAATAGAATTTAATATCATATCTTTTTCAAATGGACTCATTTTTGAGAACACTTCATTTAAATATTGATTCATTTGTTCATTGATTGTAGCAACAGCAAATGTTCCTTCTGTGGTTAGGGATAAAGTATGAATTCTTCGGTCTTGTGAAGAAGGCGTTTTTGTAACAAATTTCTCTTTCACAAGTGTTTGGATTTGTCTGCTAAATGTTGTAATATCCATGCCTAGAGTTTCTGATACGGTTTGCATAGAGGGTTGATCACGTTTGCTAATTTCATATAAGATGTGGCTTTGAACAAGTGAAATCTCTACCCCGCCAATACTACAACAGTTTTTATTTAAAAAACCAAAACGTCTTGCGAATACTTGAAATAGTTCTCTTGCATCATTCATTACGAATTCCTCCTTTGCTATATTTATACTATACAATAATATTTGCAAAATGCAACTATTTTCCTTTATAATTTTCTTATAAATTTGAAAAAGGGGTATGAATATGGAGATAAGGAAGTGTCAAAGTACTGATATTGAAGCAATCACACGCATTTATAACCAAGGAATAAAAGATCGAATTGCTACATTAGAAGAAAATGAGAAGACTATTCATGATATGGAAGAGTGGTTTGTAAATCGTGGAGAACGATATGCCGTATTAGTGGCGGAAATGAAAGGAGAAATTGTAGGGTGGGTGTCTTTAAACCCCTATTCTCACCGTTGTGCGTATAACGGTGTTGCTGATTTATCTATTTACATTGACCGAGAGCAACGAGGAAAAGGGATAGGAAAACGGCTATTACAAAAGATTGAAGAGGTTGCTGTACAAAATACATTTTATAAAATTGTTTTGTTTACATTTCCTTTTAATGCATTAGGTCAAAGTTTATATCGTTCTATGGGTTATCGTGAAGTAGGTGTTTTTGAAAATCAAGGTAAGTTAGACGAAGAATTTGTTGATGTTATGGCAATGGAAAAAAATATTGATTTATAAAAAGAAAAAATGCCTTCGAATTAAATTATTCGGAGGCATTTTAATATTAGTATCCTAGTTCTTTTTTTAATCTAGCTGTTTTTTCTTTGAGGACTTTTAGTTTGTCTTCAAATACTTGTTGTTCTTGTTTTCGTTGTTCGCGTCGCAGTTTTACATACTCTGCAATGGGGATTGTTTTTAATTCAATTCCTTCATCCTCGTCTTCTTCTAGAAAATTGTCCTCTTCATTAAGAGACATAAAAAGTCCCTCCTAGTCATAAAGGACTACCAACCCAGTAACAGTATATGCGTTACCAGTAAAAAATGTCCCAGTGTTAATGCAGGACCTCCACGGTACACAGTATATGCGGAGCATCTCAACGAAATGCAGGATGCCGAGTCCAATATATGATATGTGTATTTGTATTTAAAAGTGAGTTGAAAATAAGTGTTTTAAGAGGGGGTAACCAAGAGGGTTTGCTTAGTAGTCTACAAGTGTAAATATAAATATTTCAGAGGTGTTTGTATGAAGAAACATCTTTATTAATTGTGAACAATTGTTAGAATTTAATACAGGTTAAATTTAAAATTCAAGAATAGACAAATTAGGGTGACCATTGAAAGATGTTTGCCGAGAATTTGATGTTATATTTCCCTAATAATGTTAGGGAAATACAACATCATTGTTGATATAACAATATTTATATCATTTCACTAACTATTTACGTTCGCATAAAATCGAAAAACAAATGAAAGCAGAGCGTAATAAACGTGCGATCATATTAGAAGCTGAAGCTGCAAAACAAGATAAAGTCCTTCGTGCTGAAGGAGAAAAGCAAAGTAAAATCTTAATGGCTGAAGGGGATAAAGAAGCACGTATTCGAGAAGCAGAAGGTATTAAAGAAGCAAAAGAATTAGAAGCGCAAGGGGAAGCAAGAGCGATTGAGGAAATTGCAAAAGCAGAACAAAATCGAATTGAATTACTTCGCGAGGCGAATTTAGATGAACGTATACTTGCTTACAAATCATTTGAATCATTAGCTGAAGTTGCGAAAGGGCCAGCAAATAAAGTCTTTATTCCATCTAATGCAATTGAAACACTTGGTACTCTCGGGGCAATTGGTGAAATCTTTAAAGAAAAACAAGCGAAGAAACTGCCTTTAAATAATACAGAAAAAAAACAATAAGAGTGAAAAAGAGAAATGGGATGCCATTTCTCTTTTTTATTATAGAAAATTCAGAGTATGATATAATGGAATTTTTCGGATATTAAAAAGGGGAGTGAAGAAACATGCAAATACTACTAATACGCCACGGAGAATCAGAAGCTGATATTTTAAACGTACATGAAGGACGAGCTGACTTTGAATTAACAGAAAAGGGAAGAGAGCAGGTGCAAAGACTTGTACAGAAAGTGAAAGCAGATTTCCCGCCAGATTTCATTTGGGCAAGTACATTAAAACGGGCTCGCGAAACAGGTGAAATGTTAGCAGAAGGAATTGGATGCCCAATTCAATTAGAAGAGGAATTAATGGAGTTTAATAATGGAGTGCAAGCAGGTCTTTCCTTTGAAGAAGCAAAGAAATACCCAGAGCCAAAGTTCCTTCATGATCGTTTTGAAAACGGGGAATCATTTATTGAATTTAGAATGAGAATAGAAGGCATCTTTTCTAAAATCGTGACAGAGAATACATATGACCGAATTGCAATTGTTGCACATGGTGGTGTAATAAATAGTCTATTACGTGCGTTTTTCAAAATGCCCATTTCAATGGAATATTATTTTAAAATGGGAGATACGGGAATAAGCTTAATTGAAATGGATGGCGAACAAAAAACAGTACATTTCATTAATGATACGAATCATTTGGACGGGATGTAAAGATCTATGTACAAAGTAGTATTTTTTGATGTTGACGGTACGCTTTTAAGCGAAATTGATAGAAGTATGCATGAGAGCACAAAAGAAGCAATACAAAGATTAATAGAAAAAGGGATTCACGTAGTTGTTACTACAGGGAGACCATATAGCTTATGTTCGCAATTTAAAGAGCTGGGCATACATACAATTATTTCTGCAAATGGTGCACATATCAAGTGTGGGGAATCAGTTATACATAAATCAGTACTTTCAAGTGAAATTGTACATGATATCTCAGAGTTTGCAGAATTACATGGTCACGGTATTTCTTATTTTACCGAGGATTTTGCAATGAACGGAATAGCCTCGGATAATGAGCGTGTAATGCAAGCGCTTAGCGAGACGTTGAATTTAGAGGAGTATCCAGAAAAAAGCAGAGATTTGTCAGAAGAAATCTATTGTTTATGTCTGTATGCAGATGAAATAGAAGCTCAAAAATTTCTTGAAAGATATCCAGCACTTACGTTTGAACGTTTTCACGGTTATGTTATGAATGTGTTGGAAGATAATAAAGTATCGAAGGTAACTGCAATTCAAAAGGTATTAGAGCACCTAAACATTTGCAAATCAGAAGCCATTGCTTTTGGTGACGGTAGCAATGATATTGAGATGTTAGAGTATGTAGGATTAGGTATTGCGATGGGGAATGGCGGAGAAGAGTTAAAAACAAGAGCTGATTTCGTTACAAAGAAGGCGAGTGAAGGTGGTATTTTATTTGCCTTAGAGAAGTTTCATATCGTCTAACATACCTTTATTGAAATAAAGGTATGTTAGGATCTTTTATATGCTCACATAGTAAAATATGAACTTGTCCACGATGATGATAAAAGTGTGTAACAATTTCCAGCAACCATTCAAAGCGTGAATAAGAAATACCCCAATAAGCAGTCTTAATTTCTGCTAATTGTTCATTGGGATAAGATAAAAAAGTTTTAGAAAGTAAATCGTAGCCCTGTATCATCGTTTGTTGTATTTGCATAATTGTTTCGGGTGTTTGTTCTTTATAGAAAGTATGTAGCTCTTTTTCTGTAATACCATTTAAAATGAGTAAATCAGCATGGCAAATAAGAGAAAGATGTGCACACATTTCAAATAATGATCGCTTTGAGTGAATGGGTTGTATTTTTAATTCGTCTTCTTTATATCGGTTAAGCATTTGAATAGAAGTATCAACAGCAACTTGTAGTTGGTGTAATGCAGATTGTACAAACATTGTAATTCTCCTCTTCTACGTATATAATAGTTTCTTGAGGGTATTATATCGTACTCAAAATTCCGAAAATTCTAGTAGTTTGACTAGCATATTGAAAAGTATTATATTGTAAAAGGTCATATGAAACGTGAAATAGAATGGAATGCAATTATTGAGTTAGGAGTTAGACCAATGAGTTTGAAATATGGAAGAGATACAATTGTTGAAGTTGACTTAAATGCAGTAAAACATAATGTAAAAGAATTTAAAAAAAGAGTGAATGATGAAAATATTGCAATGATGGCTGCTGTAAAAGCGAATGGGTATGGTCATGGGGCAGTTGAAGTTGCAAAAGCTGCTATTGAAGCAGGAATAAATCAGCTTGCAGTTGCGTTTGTAGATGAAGCGATAGAGTTAAGAGAAGCAGGAATTAACGTGCCGATTTTAATTTTAGGCTATACGTCAGTAGCATCTGCGGAAGAAGCAATTCAATATGACGTTATGATGACTGTTTATAGAAGTGAAGATTTACAAGGTATAAATGAAATCGCAAACCGTCTACAAAAGAAGGCGCAAATTCAGGTGAAAATTGATACAGGAATGAGTCGCATTGGTTTACAGGAAGAAGAGGTTAAACCATTTTTAGAGGAATTAAAACGTATGGAGTATGTAGAGGTAGTAGGAATGTTTACACATTACTCTACGGCAGATGAAATCGATAAATCATATACGAATATGCAAACAAGTTTATTTGAGAAAGCTGTCAATACAGCAAAAGAATTAGGAATTCATATTCCATATATTCATAGTTCAAATAGTGCGGGTTCAATGGAACTTAGCAATACATTTCAAAATATGGTTCGAGTAGGTATTGGAATTTATGGAATGTATCCTTCAAAAGAGGTAGATCATTCAGTTGTTTCTCTGCAGCCTGCGTTGTCGTTAAAATCAAAAGTAGCTCATATTAAGCATGCAAAGAAAAATCGCGGTGTAAGTTATGGGAATACGTATGTAACGACTGGTGAAGAATGGATTGCCACTATACCGATTGGTTATGCTGATGGCTATAACCGTCAGTTATCTAATAAAGGGCATGCATTAATAAATGGAGTTCGAGTACCTGTTATTGGTCGTGTTTGTATGGATCAGCTCATGTTAGACGTTTCAAAAGCAATGCCAGTACAAGTGGGAGACGAAGTAGTATTCTACGGTAAACAAGGCGAAGAAAACATTGCAGTAGAAGAAATAGCGGATATGTTAGGTACAATTAACTATGAAGTTACATGTATGTTAGACAGAAGAATTCCACGTGTATATAAAGAAAATAATGAAACGACTGCTATTGTAAATATACTAAGAAAAAACTGAATCGTTATGATTCAGTTTTTTTATTTTTGACAAATGAAAAATGTTCTATTTGTACCGTGTGATTGAATGTCCTTAAAACCTACGGATTCTAGCAAAGAAATTATTTCTTCATTGGAATAACAAGCTTCTTCAAAAGAAAAGTCACTTCTTGTCCAATTATTATCTATGTCATGTTGAAATAGTATAAAGTTCATGACTGCTTTTTTATTGTCATTATCATATGTAGAATCGATTGTACAAATATATTCCGTTTCTGAAATGTGAAAGGAAGCGCTCCAGTTTTCAAGAAAACCTTTTTCCATATTCATATCAAATACGAATGTACCTTCACTATGTAATATAGAATAAACATTACGAAAAACACTTTTTAATTCATCTAATTTTAAAATATGGTTTAAGCTATCGCCAGTAGAGATAACATATTGAAATAGCGAGCATCATCGACGATAAAGGCTGCATCTGGAGCGTTTTGACGTGCGTATTCAATCATTTGAGCAGAACCATCTATACCAGTTACTACAAAATGATTCTCAATTAATTTCTTAGTAAGGTGACCAGTCCCGCAGCAAAGATCTAAAATATGAGAATGTGGTGGTGCATATTGTAAAATGAGTTTTTCCAAAAGTAGATAGGAGTGTTCAGCATAATGCCCCCAATGTTTATTATAAATGGATGCGAAAATATCATAATCAGAATAAATTAGTTTTTTAGACACATGCATTCACCTCGAAATTCATTACATTATAATAATCATACTTCGTTTTCATTTCAAAACCACATTGTGTATACAATTTTAAAGCATGGTTATTTTTCGTTTCGACGTCTAATTCAATTGTTGAAGCTCCTTTTGTAATAAGGGTATGTACCATGGACATAAGAATATCTTTTCCGTATCCTTTACCTTGATAGGAAGGATGAACGGCGAATCCTGATAGTGTAGTAGATTGGTCTTCTTTAGAAACTGTAATTGTTCCTATCACTTTTTCATCGATAAGAGCACTGTAAACTTGATGGGAAGATGAATCCATCATCTTTTGTAACCATGTAGTGGTGTTTTCTACTGAATCTCCAAACGCTTTACTAGAAATTTCAATCAGATCAAGCAGTGATTTTGAAGATGCAAGAGTAAGTTGTATAGCATTCTTCGTTCTTTTTTGCGCTCCATTTGCTTTGAACTCCATACTATATTCACTATATAAATAAGGCAGCTTCATATGTATTGCAAATGCTTTCCCAGAAGCAGACTCCCCATTCATAATAAGAAGAGCTTCGTCTGCCTCTCTTAATCGTATTTCTTTCATTGCGGTTTGTAAAAGAGTAGTACCTATATATTGTTTCCTATAGTTCGGATGAACAAAGCCTAATAACTCAAGTTTGGTAGGTCTTTCAAAGTCATACATACTTAATGCACCGACTAATTGAGTATCGTCATAGAGTAAAAAGTCATTTATCTCTTCTTTATTACGAGCAGTTAAAAAGTTTACATGTAAATCTGACGAGTAATCAATTTGATCGTGTTGCCCGCAAATATGAGCTAAATCTTTCATTTGTTGTATTTCACATTCTGTTAAAGAACACTTTTTCTGAATTTCCATTTCATAACCCCTCACCTTCGTATTTAAAAATAGGATGGATGATTTAGCCACTTTCCTAACTCCACACTGCCCTGAACAGATAATAAACGGTACAAATATCGATAAGGACGTCTACATGCTACAAGATTAGGAATAGGCATGATGGTTTCATAACCTTGTTTAAAAGCATGAGCTTCCTTTTCTGTAAATACATATTCTAAGCCGATAAAATCAAATTCTCGGGGAGCAACTGCGTAAGCTTCTGTATCTACTAAACCTGTAATAGTTGTACCATCTGATAAAAACTGAGTAGGGTCCATATCAATTAAAACGAGCGTAGCTTCCTTTGGTACCGGTAAGGAAGAAAGTTGTTGTTCAAAAGTAGGAAATGCGTTACGGATGCTCGCATTATTGGAATAAAATCTATTTACAAGTTCTTTACTGACTTTTAATATGTGAGACTTACATTCTTCTAGTGGAATTTGGAAAGTACCTGGTGGGTTTCCTATAAACTTTGCTTGAAACGAATGAATTTCTGCTAGTCCTTTTCCAAGGCTGAATAAAATTGAATCAGATTGTCCGATAAAGGATTGCAGCGTATTTCCTGTTAGTTTTTCGACACTAACAAACTTCCGGCCATTTAAAACATGTTTTTGCAAAATAGTGGGGATGGGCAAGTTAGTATGCTTTTTCAATAATTCGTGTATATGCTCTAAATGATGTACGTTCCTTGGATCGATTCCAAAAAGGTTTTTACATCCCCACCAAAAATCATTATTTGGTTCTTCAGTCATTTTTGAGGAACGAACAATAACTTCTTCAAATGCTGTTTTAACAAGAAACACATCGCTTGCATGTTCTTCATAACCTGGGTGTAAAGTTTGAATAGATAAAATAGGTGAAGCGAATAGTTGTTGTAGCATGAAATTGCTCCTTTTTCTGTAAATTCGATAAAATTATTATATAACAGAATATATTGCAAGTGGATAATGATAGAGACAACATAGAATTTAAATAAATTTAAGGTGAGAAATCAGTTTGGAAATTATATTTTTCTACTTTTGTATGAATTATCAAAATAATGTTTTTGATGATAAATCTGTAAAAATACCCAAATATAAATCTCATATTTTTCAGTAAATGAAGAGTTAAGCGCACTTTCAATAGGGGGATAACGTAGGTTATGAAAAATATTTCTCAATAATAAAATGAAGAGAAAAATGTGAAGAAATAGAATAGATTCCTTTATAATAGTTTTAAATTAATTAATATAATTAATTATTAATAATATTAGATAGGAGAGAATATGATGGCAAACGTACTCGTAATAAATTTCCCTGGAGAAGGTCATATAAATCCGACTTTAGCTATTGTAAGTGAGTTAATTCGGCGAGGGGAGACAGTTGTTTCGTATTGTATTGAAGATTTTAGAAAGAAGATTGAAGCAACAGGTGCAGAATTCCGAGAGTTTGAGAATTTTCTCTCTCAAATTAATATTATGGAGCGAGTAAATGAAGGTGGGAGTCCTTTGACGATGCTATCTCATATGATGGAAGCATCAGAACGTATTGTTACTCAAATTGTAGAAGAAACAAAAGGGGAAAAGTACGATTATTTGATATATGATAATCATTTTCCAGTAGGACGTATTATAGCCAATGTTTTACAATTACCTAGTGTTTCTTCTTGTACAACGTTTGCTTTTAATCAGTACATTACTTTTAACGATGAACATGAATCAAGAGAAGTAGATGAAATGAATCCATTGTATCAATCTTGTTTAGCGGGAATGGAAAAATGGAATAAGCAGTATGGAATGAAGTGTACTAGTATGTATGATATTATGAACCATCCTGGTGATATTACGATTGTGTATACTTCAAAAGAATATCAGCCGCGTTCAGATGTATTTGATGAATCATATAAGTTTGTCGGTCCATCAATTGCTACTCGAAAAGAAGTAGGTAGCTTTCCTATTGAACATTTAAAAGATGAAAAAGTGATTTTCATTTCTATGGGAACAGTTTTTAATGAACAACCTGAGCTATATGAAAAATGTTTTGAAGCTTTTAAAGATGTAGAAGAGACAGTCGTATTAGTTGTTGGTAAGAAGATAAATATAAGTCAAATTGAAAACATTCCGGATAACTTTAAGTTGTATAATTATGTGCCACAGTTAGAAGTATTACAGCATGCTGATGTATTCGTGACACACGGTGGTATGAATAGTTCGAGTGAAGCACTATATTACGGTGTCCCGTTAGTTGTAATTCCGGTAACAGGAGATCAGCCTTTAGTTGCGAAACGAGTAAATGAAGTAGGGGCTGGAATAAGGCTAAATCGTAAAGAACTCACTTCTGAATTGTTACGAGAGTCTGTAAAGAAAGTGATGAATGATGTAACGTTTAAGGAAAATAGTCGTAAAGTTGGAGAGTCACTTCGAAAGGCTGGTGGATATAAAAGGGCAGTTGATGAAATATTTAAAATGAAAATGAATTCGTACTTGAAACTTAAATAAATGTTTGAGGCACACTTACTACAATGGGTAAGTGTGTTTCAATAAAAAATTACATAAAAATCACTATAAAGGTGAAACTTTTGTGTATATAAACTGATATCTTTGTATTAGTAGAGAAATTACGTTAAAATAATACTAAGAAAATATATAAGTTTTGGGGGTAATGAATGAAGAAAGTATTTGAATACGTATTATTAACAATTGGCTCAATTATTGTAGCAGGTTCATTAGAGCTTATTTTAGCGCCTAATGGATTAGTAGATGGCGGGGTAACAGCCATTGCTATTATGGCGAATAAAGTTGCAGGATTGCCGCTTTATGGAGTGTTCTTGGGGATTAATATCCCGATTTTATTATTTACTGCAAAAGTAATGGGAAAGAAGTTCTTTATCCGTACGTCCTATGCAAATGTTGTGACAACACTCGGATTGATTTATTTGAAACCATTTCCAGCAATTACAACTTCTGAATTGTTAATTGTTCTTTATGGAGGAGTTCTATTTGGTGTTGGTGTAGGAATTGTAGTAAAAATGGGCGGAGCAATTGATGGATCAGAAATGTTAGCTGTTTGGATGAATAAACATTTTAAAGTGCCGATTAGTACATTTTTACTTGCTGTAAATGCGGTTATTTTCATCTTTGTTGCCATTTTGTTTTCAATTGAACAAGCGATGTTCTCATTAGCAATTTTCTATATTGTTACGAAGATGATTGATTTCATATTAGATGGCATTAATCAAGGAAAGAGCGTTATGATTATTTCTGGTAAAAATAAAGAAATAGGCGATCTACTTATGAAAGAATTGCAATTATCCGTTACGTATCTACATGGAGAAGGTGGTTTTTTAGGAGAACATAAGAGAATCATTTATTGTATTACAAACCGTTTCATTTATCCGAAAATGAAAGATCTCGTTCTCTCTGTAGATCCAACTGCTATTATTGAAGCTTCCTATTCAACAGAAACAACTGGTGTCAAACGTCCGGGAAGGGCAATGAGATCAGAAAAATAGTGCATAAAAATAGCTCCACGTAAGTATAACTTGCGTGGAGCTATTTTTATTTAGGGAACCACGCTTTTTTCAGTAATTTGACAACAGTTTCAATACATTCCTCTCGAATACTGCCAAAACCGAGCAATACATATGACTCCTCCCTTACATTATAAACAGAATCGTATGTGGAGAGAGGGTATAACTTAATACGTTCTTTTGCAGCTGCATGAATAAGTTCTTGTTCATTCATCCCGTTATGAACGTGAAGTACAATATGAAGCCCGGATTGTTCACCGAGTATATGCACGTTATTTCCCATTTCGCTTTTAATAGATTTAATTAAAGAAATATGTTTTCTTTTATATAACGTACGACTTCGGTTAAGATGACGTTCCCAATCCCCATTTTGAATAAAGGTGGCGAAGGTAAGTTGTTGCATTGTAGAGACAGTTTGTTTAAACATACCACCAAGTTCTTTATAGACTTTTAAAAGATGAGGTGGTAAAATGATATATCCCATTCGTAAAGAAGGTAAAAAAGATTTCGAGAAAGTTCCCATATAAATAACACGTTCATTTGAATCTAGCCCTTGTAAAGAAGGAATAGGTTTTCCTATATAGCGAAATTCCCCGTCGTAATCATCTTCAATAATATAACCATTACAATCATTCGCCCATTTTAATAACTCGAGTCTTCTAGATAATGGCATAATGATTCCGAGTGGAAATTGATGAGATGGAGTGACATATGCCACATTGGAACCGGATTCACGTAAAGCGGAAATATGAATCCCTTTATCGTCTAAAGGGATCGGGTGAACAGGTAGGCCACAACTTTGAATCATAGCAGGTATACGGTGAAATCCAGGATTTTCGATTCCGTATTCTTTTTTTGAACCAAGTAGTTGAAGGAGTAGCCAAAGAAGAGGCTGCGTACCTGCTCCAATAATAATTTGATCAGGTGAAGAATGTACCCCGCGAGCATGATATAAATACTTTGAAATATGTTCTCGTAGAACGAGCTCACCTTGTGGATCTTCTTTAGCAAATAATTCATTTTCATACTGAAATAAAGTTTCGTGTAACGCTCTTTTCCAGTTTGTTATGGGAAAAGCTTTTTGATCAATAAGTCCTTGACTACAATCATAATCATATTGTTCTTTTTCTTTATTGTTAGTACTGCTTGACGCAATTTGTTGTTTCTTTTGAATGACATCAATATCTACTTCCGCAACAAAAATCCCGCGTTTCGGTTTGCTTTCTACGTAACCTTCAGCTAGTAATTGTTGATAAGCGGATTCAACTGTAATACGACTCACATTAAGTTGCATAGCTAAATTTCTGTGAGAAGGAAGACGTGTACCGGCACGTAGTGATCCATGAGAGATTTCTCGTTTCATATATTCGTAAATTTGTAAGTAAATAGGTGTTTTATTTTGTAACACTAATGGGATAGTCAGATCCATTTGTAGACGCTCCTTTTTATACTGGCCTTATAAAAAAGAATAGAACTGTCACTTAAGTTAAGGGCAGTTACTTTCTATAATGATGATATAACATTTAGAAAATTTTATAAATAGTAAGGGGAGAATCATAATGAATATTAAAGAAGTAGTAACAGAAGCTGATTTACATGAAGTATTTCCCGTATTACAGCAATTACGAACAAAACTTTCAAGAGAAGAAGCAAGTTCTTTATTTCAAAAAATGAAAGAAGAAAATTATAAACTATTTTCGCTGCGTAACGAAGAGAATGAAGTTGTTAGTCTAGCTGGTGTAGCAATTTGTACGAATTTTTATAATGAGAAACATGTTTATGTATATGACCTTGTAACCGCGGAAGCTCATAGATCAAAAGGGTATGGTAATGTTCTGCTGTCATATATAGAAAAATGGGGGAAAGAAGAAGGGTGCAGTTCTATCGTACTTACATCTGCATTTCCAAGAATTGATGCACATCGTTTTTATGAAAGAGAGGGCTTTAATAAGGTAAGTTATTCTTTTTATAAAGAGTTATAATACTAAGTAGGTTCCGTGTGTAAAAATATATGGAACCTATTTTCTTTTTCAGCTTTGAGCTAGGGATAGGTCTAGCGATATGATTTGTCGAATATTAGAAATTTAAAATGGAATCTTGAATTTAGAGAATGTTAGGGGCGTTTATACTTGGAAAAAATAAAGAAATTATCTATACCAAATGATGTAAGAGTCATCATTATTTCTGATATTCATGGAGAATTAGACCTTTTTAAGGAACTACTACATAAAGTTAATTTTCAAGATGAAGATTATTTAATTATTAATGGCGATCTTTGTGAGAAAGGAAGAAATAGTATTGGCGTCGTAAACTATGTGATGGATCTAGTAGTTAGTAAGCCAAATGTGTATGTAATAGAAGGGAATTGTGAAGTTGTAGTTGAAGCACTTGTAAATGAAAATCCTGCTTTAATAAATTATTTGTGTACGCGAAAAAATACAATTTTTAATGAATGGCTAGCGTAATTGAATATTAACGTTCATAAAGAAAGTGATATCCGTGAATTGAAAACAAAATTAATGAGCCATTTCTCAAAAGAAATAAAGTGGCTAACAGAATTACCAACAGCGATTGAAACGGAGGATTATATCTTTGTACATGCTGGCCTTGAAGATAGAGAAGATTGGAAAGAGACAGAACGAAAAAATGCGATAGCAATGCCGGAGTTTTTCAATCAATCACATAAAGCAAATAAGTATGTAGTTGTCGGTCATTGGCCTGTTGTAAACTATTCAGAGAAGGCACCATCTAACAATCCTGTTATTGATAAGGAAAAAAAGATTATTGCAATTGACGGTGGAAATACGATTAAAGAGGCAGGACAATTAAATGCATTTATCATTCAGAGGACAAGTGCAAGTGATAAGTTTTCTTATACATATGTAGACTATTTTCCAGAATATGAAGTAATAGCAGATTTTCATGCCGATGCAACAATGCAGGGCGGGGTTACCTATCCACATTATTACATAGAGCCTATGGAGAAGAAGCAAGATTACACAATATGCAGGCAAAGGGAAACGAATACATTACTTTATGTGAAAGATGAATATATTAAGCAACTTGATTCAGGTGAATACACAGTGAAAACGGATATATCTTGTGCGCAAATAAGCGTAAAAAAAGGGGATATTGTTTCTCTCATTGATGGTAGCTGCTCAGGATATGATTTAATTAAAAAAGATGGAGTAGAAGGCTGGATAGAGAAAGGGATTTTAGTTGAGATAGAAAAGACGAAAAAGAAAATATTTAGCTGAAATAGGAGGGATGTAACCTCCTATTTTTTTTAAGAAGTAGATTGCTTGCTATCTTTAATAAGTAAATAAATCGTACTCGGTAAAATGACAAGCGTCATTCCTAAAATAATTGTTAGTATAGCATAACCTCTATAAGGAGTAGAAACGATAAATGGAAGCCCCGCTAGTAAAATACCTGCTATTATCATTGAAATACTACAAATATTTGAAGCTCTTTTTTCGAGGTGCTTATCATTCCATTCCAATGAAACAGTTGATTCAGTCGTATCAATTTTGGAACTGAAATAACCTATTAATATAAATAAAAGCCCTAATCCTAAAAATATAAAATGATCAAGAGGAAGTGAAAAGCCAAGAGCGATAAGGGCAATGACAATATCGACAAAAAATAAGAATAGTAAAATAGTATTGCCGATCCAAAGGAGAAATTTCTGATTACTCGCTGCTTTAGATAAAGCTAAAAATAAAAAGAATACGAAAGAACATATAATTATATTTACGATAACAAAAGTAGCTTTATCCATTGTTGATGTAGGCGTTCCATTGAAGTCCCATTTCGTAACAATATTTGATGGTAAGAAGAAATAGAGAATAATATTTGTCGTAACAATAGTGAGAAATAAAGTAATACTAAATCGATTATTCATTGAATCACCAGCTTTCTACATGAATAATTGGTATCTTATAACAAAATTATACAATATAATAAACGATATCTGTTTTGATTTTTCAGAAAAAACATTATAATTATATATGAAATAAAGAGGAGTGTAGGAGGAAATTATGAAAAGCGTAATCATAAAAGGGGATAGAGTAACAATTCGTACAATTGAAGAATCAGATATAAAAACATTATGGAATCTCGTGTTTAAAGAAGAAAATCCAGAATGGAAAAAATGGGATGCACCGTATTTTCCGTTTTCGATGCAAGAATACTCAGCCTATAAGGAAAAGATGCAAACTCGTTTAAAAGAAGAACCGCTATCCAATTTAATTATAGAACATAACGGTCAAGTTATAGGGACGGTCGGATTTTATTGGGAGTATAAACCGACGCGTTGGTTGGAGATGGGAATTGTCATTTATAATCCGGCTTACTGGAATGGCGGTTACGGTACAGAAGCGTTAACGTTATATCGGGATTTACTATTTGAAAAGATGGAGATTGGTAGAGTAGGGCTCACGACTTGGTCTGGTAATGAACGTATGATGAAAGTAGCGGAGAAAATAGGAATGAGCTTAGAAGGTAGAATGCGAAAATGCCGTTATTATAACGGAACGTACTATGACTCTATTCGAATGGGAATGATTCGTGAAGAATGGGAAGCGTTGAAAAATTAAAATTAATTAAGGTGGATTATGAAAATGGTTCTGCCATTTCTTCTAGTATATTAGCAGAATATAATGTAAAGAGAATGGAGACATCGAGATGACATATGTAATTAGAGAAATGAAGCAAGAAGATATTCATGCTGTACAATCAGTAGCGAAAATAGCTTGGCATGATACATACGAAGGCATTATTCCGGGAGAGATTCAAGACAGTTTTTTAGACGAGGCTTATTCTGACGAAAAAATGAAATATCGTCTTGAGAATACACATTTATTCGTTGCAGAAGAAGAGGGAGAAGTAATTGGCTTTGCAAATTTTTCACCTGTTAGACTGCAAAACGAAGCAGAATTAGGCGCGATTTATTTGTTACCAGATCAACAAGGGAAAGGGATAGGAAGTGCTTTATTACAAAAAGGGTTAACGGTATTAAAAGGAATTCGGAAACTATACATTCATGTAGAAGCAGCGAATGAAAAAGGAAAACGTTTTTATAAAGCGAAAGGTTTTGCGCAATTAGAGGAATTTGAAGAAAATTTTGAAGGACATATGATGCAGACAGTAAGGATGGTTTTATACATATAAGGAGGACTAGAAGTGAAGATTTTTGATTTTAGTGAAAAAGTAGGAAAGCAAATTACAGCATTTCAATCTAATTTCATAATGTCGAAAATAGTAAACCATCAAGGGAATATACATATCGGTGCTATGCATTTAAAAGAGAATGGAATAATTGGATATCATGAAGCAGTTGTATCGCAACTGCTTCTTATTGTGGACGGAGAAGGATATGTATGCGGAGCAGATAAAGAAAAAGTGAAGGTGAAGGCGGGACAGGCTGTGTTTTGGGAGAAGGGCGAATTTCATGAGACAAGTACAGAGCATGGATTAATGGCAATTGTTATGGAAGCGGAGGATCTTGAACGAGCGATATTAATGCCTATTAAAGAGGAGAGTTGTGAAAAATGATAGAAAAGGCAAACCGGAAAGAAACGGACGAAATAATACAATATGCAGCTCAATCGCTTTTTGAAGGTACGAGAGGAAATTGTCGGTTAAATACAGAGAAAGCGATTGAAATTACAAGGCCGATTGTAGAAAAAGGAGCGTATTATTTAGTCGTTAAAGAAGAAAACAATGTAATGGGATGGATATTGATAGGGGAAAATACGGACTATTTTTCTCATGACAAACTAGGGTTTATATACGAATTGTATGTTTTTCCAGAGTACCGCGGGAAAGGGTTATCAAGAAAATTAATGGAGGCTGGTATTAAGGAATTACAAAAGAATTATTCAGAAATTCGTTTGAATGTATTTGCTGGGAATTTTGCAAAAGAGATGTACGAAGAGTTTGGTTTTGTTGAAAGACAGGTAATTATGACTTTGAAGTGAGAAAAATATTGTGAGTGGGAGGAGGGAAAGAATGAGAAAAGAAAATGAGTATATTTCGTATTTACAAAGAGTATATCCAGAATTAAAAATAAGATCCGCTTATATAAATGAAATAGGCCAAAATAATGATGTATTAATTGTAAATGATAATATAGTATTTCGGTTTCCGAAATATGAAAAAGGTATTCAGCAACTGCGAATAGAAACGCAGTTGCTAGAGAAAATAAGACCCTTCATTACGCTTCAAATTCCCAACCCGAGTTATCAAGGGTTTCAAGATGAAGTACCAGGGAAAGTATTTGCAGGATATGAAATGATTGAAGGAGACCCATTTTGGAAAAATATCTTTACGGGAATAAATGAAGAGAAACAATTACAGAAACTTGCGTGCACATTGGCGGGATTTTTAAAAGAGTTGCATGAAATTCCGTTATCTACATTTGAAGGTATTATGCAATATGATAGTGCTGATATGTATTCAGAAATAAATAGTTTATATAGTCAATTGAAAGATTATGTTTATCCATACATGAGAGAAGAGGCAAAAAAAGAAGTTTCATTATCTTTTGAAACGTATTTAAATGAAGAGAGTCATTTTAATTTTACACCCAGTCTTATTCATGGGGATTTTGGTATGACAAATATTTTATATAGTGCAACAAAACAGGATATTTCTGGAGTCATAGATTTTGGTGGTGCAAGTATTGGAGATCCTGCTTATGATTTTGCTGGGATATTAGCTGGCTATGGAGAGGGGTTTTTACAATTCTTTTCAGCTTATTATCCCAATTTGGAAGAAGTAAAGGAAAGAATATATTTTTATAAAAGTACATTTGCGCTTCAGGAAGCGTTATTTGGGGTGATTAATAATGACAAGGAAGCTTTTGAAGCTGGAATAGCACAATTTGCTTAAAAATTTGATTGGTGAGAAAGAACAGTCAGTGGAGATGGGAAAATCATGATTTAGTAAACAATTTATTGTTGAAATTAAAAATGGATAAGTTCTTAAAGATATATAAAATAAAAGGTTTTCTTTAAATTTATAGTCGCTTTATAGAGTATGCCTCAAAAATGATAAATTGGAATTATATAATATAATGTTATTATAATAAAAGAGAAAATTTGGAAAAATATCATTTTTTTGTTTAGAAATTTTTAAATTATTGATATAATCAATTTGTAGAATTGATTATTGGTTAATTTTACTATTTTTAAATTTTAAGGGGGATTTAATAATGGCAGGACAAATTCGCATGTCACCAGAGGAGCTTAAATCGAAAGCGACTCGATATGGACAAAGTGCAAATCAAATTGAGGACATTTTACGTCAATTACAAAACTTACAAAATGAATTAAGAGGAGAATGGGAAGGTCGTGCTTTCGAAGGCTTTGATCAACAGTTCAATCAATTAAAGCCAAAAGTACAAAACTTCGCACAGCTATTACAAGAAATTAATATGCAGCTTAATAAAACTGCAGAAGCTGTTGCAAGACATGACGAAGATCTTTCTCGTAATTTCGGTCTACAATAAGACAGATAAAAAAGAAATATATAATTTAGCCATGCAACTATAGGTTGTATGGCTAAATTACTTTAAAACTAGAGTAAGATACGAAGTCTTTAACTTAATAGACTCGCAGTTGCAGGAGTGATAAGTAGTGAAAAAGTTCAAGTGGAGCATCTTGTTGTTTATTATTTTAGCTCTTGTGTTATCAACAGGGATCTCCTATTTAGCGTTAAACCAAAATGTTAAAAAAGCAAATGAGAACACCACGCCCAAAATGACAGTTGCATTGGTAAATGAAGATCAAGGTACTGTATTTGAAGGGAATAAAATAGCGTTTGGAGATCAATTTGTAAAAAATGTAAATAAAAACACGAAACAAGAATGGTACGTAGTGAGTCGTGGTGTAGCAGAAAGTGGTTTGAAAAATAATAATTACAATATGATGATTGTAATACCTAACGATTTTTCAAGAAAAGCTGTTGCGATTGATTCAGAACTTCCAGAGAAATTAACATTAAATTACAAAGTAAATGCAACTGGAAATAAAGATTTGAAAGCTGAGGCAGAAAATACAGCCTCTGCTATCTTAGAGGATTTTAATAAGCAAATCATCGATGTTTATTTTGCAAGTATTATCGGTAAGTTACAAGGTGCACAAGATAATATAGGTAAAATAATTGAAAAAGGAACCGCTCAAACAACTATGTACAAAAAAGATGTACATAGTCCTTTGGAAAATTATACAAATCAATTTAAAACGGTACAAGATTACACTGGTATTTCTGTTAATAGTTTTAAAGGATTCCAAGATGTTTTAAAAGGGTTTGGTCAAGCTTTAGATGAAGGTAATAAATCTAATAATACGTATTTAGAAGGATTTAATAACTTTCAAAAAATGCAAACTGATAATAATCTGTTAGCGAATAACTTTACAAATCAATTTAATCAGTATATGAGTGATATGAATTCAGGCGATGTATTAAAGCAGTTAAGCGCATTGGAATCCGCAAATAAAATTATCGCAAATCAATTTACGCTTTCAGAGAAAGATCCTAGTATTTTAGCTGATGCTTCAGCAATACAGAAGTATTTAACAGATGTAAAAAAACAAGTGTCAGAATATGATACAGAACTTGCAGGGAAATTAGAGAGTGACATTCAAGCAACAATCCTAAAACGATTACAAAAGTCTATATCAAATGATGGACAACATGAAGTAGTTATAAATTCGTTAATGAAACAACCAGATCTTCGTATTAAACAACAAATTGAAAATTTAATTGCGAAGTTGCCTAGTTTGAACATGGAAGAAATCGTTCAAAGTGATTTGCCGGATGTAACGAAATTACAACTGAAAAACGTAATCCAATTTACGAATAAATATAATAAAGAAAATAACTTTTATTATGACCCTGTAAATAAAATATCTTTAGGGAATTCAATTAAAGAAATAAAAGAAAGCTTATCTAAAGATGGAATTATATTCAACGATACAGCGAAAGTAATTGGAATGGATTCTTCGCAAACTATGAATATAAGTATACCTAGTGGCTTTGAGCTCTATGGAAGTACAGATTCATTATTAATTGATGGTGTGGACCGTACAAGTGAATTTCAACAAAACGGATCAATTACAATATCAGCACGTAATGAAGGAGATTTGAAAATTAGCCTCCATGTGAAGTTAATAGATCCAAATATCAATATAGATGTTTTCTCTCCAATAACGTGGGAATGGAAATTGAATGGTAATTACGAGAAAGAAACTAGTACTGGAAAAGAAGAACCAAATAAGGAAGAACCAAATAAAGAAGAACCAAATAAAGAGAATGAAGGAACAAAAACAGAAAATAGCAAAGTAGAAAGTGTAGTTAATAAAGCGCAGTATGGAATCATGCCGCTAGTAAACACTGTTAAAAAGCCTATCATTCAAAAGACAGAACAGAATAATAATAACACCGGAGGAAACCCAGAAGGCGGAACGGGAACAGATAACGGAAACGGAGGAAACCCAAATCAAGGTGGTGGCTCAACAGTTATTGAACGTACAAATAATTATATTGTACATCAAAAGACTGAGAAGTTAACAAATAATACATCTAATGTATTAATTAAAGAAGCAGTGGAGACCGTTCAAAGTTATCAAGGTTTAATGAGTCTTTATCAAATGTATTATGGTATTGATTTAAGAACGAATGATGTGGGGCCTAAGCTTGAAGAGGGAAGTTTAGATGCGATTGCTACTGATCATTCATTGTACTATATGTTAAATAAGCAAAGTGTAATTGATTTAATTTCAAATCTTGTATCAGCTAGTATTACGAGTGAAGTAAAACAAGATATGATTGGTTTAAAACAAAAAATGGACTCTTACCAACAGCTCATTACTAGTGCAGATCAAAATTCAATGCTACTAGCAGAGAAATTAAATGAAACGATGCAACAAGCAACTAGTATGAATCAAAATTTAGGTGAATATTTAAAAGGTTTAGCGAAATGGCGTGAGAGTAGCTTAAAGTTAGCTGAAGAACAACAAGTATTAACGACTAATAATGCAGGTGAACAAACAGCTGTACTATCATTAGACTCTGGTATTAAATCTTTAACGATGCAAACGCAGTCATTAGTAGAGAGTTCGAAGCATAGTTTAGCGACATCAGATGATGTATATAAAACATTTGATCAAATTAATGGACAAGCAAAAGAAATTCAAGAAAGCGGAACGACAATTGTTTCAAAAGCAGATTCTTTATTAAATGATTTTACGAAGAAAATGGAAGATGACAAAGCATTCTCGAAAAACTTTACGAAGATTTTGGCAAATAGTCGTATTGGAGATCGTCAAAATGAAATGCTATATGAGTTTTTAGCTAGTCCAGTTCAGAAACAAAATGATGGGGTAATTGTAGCAGGTAATGCTTTTACACCGTACTTAATCGTATTAACTTGTTTCATTGTTGCGCTATTTACAGCATACGCAATTGCCAATCAAGAAAAGAAACGAACGCAATCAGATCATTTTGAAGAGAGATTCTCTTTAATTGATATGAATGTACCAACTACAGTAGTAGCATTTGGAATATCGATTGTGGAAGGAATCAGTATAGGAATCATTTCAGGCCGTCTTTTAAAATTCGGTCAGGATCAAAGTTTACTATGGATTGCGTTTATCACATTTATTATGATGGCGTTTGTGCTAGTTTCAACATACTTACTGCGACAAATAAAAATGGTAGGAATGTTTATCTTATTAGTATTTTTAAGTATGTATCTATTTTTAACTGAAGCAGTTGGAAGTAAAGTAGATCAAATGTCTTCTGTAGGTAAAATGCGTCAATTTTCACCACTTCAATATATAGAAGGTTTTTTAAATGATTTTATTAGCGGTAAAGATACTGGAAAAGTTATTTTTATCGTATTGTTTGTAATTGCCATTATAGGATTAGCTAGTAATCTATTTGTATGGCACAAGAAATGGGAGGAAAAAGAAGTAAATGATCAAACAATGGAGCATAGTGGTTAAGTTATCATTTATTTGTTTCCTTTTACTGTTTGTCGCGCTACCGATAAGGAGCGCGGCCGACAGTTATCTTGGTGATGATGGAAAGATTCAGTTTAAAGTAGATCGCTTTGAAGATAAAGACCAAGAAAAAAATAAAAAGGAACATAAGGAAACGGAATTAGATAAAGCATCAATTGAATTATTTAATAAAGATATAGAAGAAGAAATTCAAAAAAAGAAAAAGAAAGAACAAAAAGAGATGGAATCTTTAAGAGATTCTCTTTTTATAAAACAAAAAGAGAATAATAGTGTTAAAGATACGAAAAATAGTTTGTTTAGCAGTGAATACATTGTGAGAAAAAGTGTAGATGAAGTAGCAAGTAATGAAACAATGAATGAAGAGCCAATTAGTATAACAGTAATATTATTATTTGGCGGCGGCATTATGCTTATTTGTATCGGTATTTATACGGTTCTTCGTAAAAGTTGGAGGTAAAGCGATGGCAATACAAACACATATAAATGTGACAGTAGATTTTAATAAATGGAATGGAAATACATATGATTTGCGTATTCCGAATCATCAATCCATTAAATATTTATTGAAAAACTTATTAGATACGCTAAAGATTGATAATCATGAAGGTTCACATTTTGTAATGAAAGTGAAAAATAAGTCAATTGTTTTAACAGATAACGATCGTTTAATTGATCACCAAATAACAGATGGCGATATTTTACAAATTTTATAAAGAATATTTCTTACTTTTAGTTATTTGAAAATAAGTTATTACGGGTATAAAGAAAAGGAGAAGAGGATAAACATGACGGAAAAAATAATTCAAATTGATGCAATGAACTATCAATTTCAAATAGAAAAAGAAAATTGGAAATTGGAGATGACCAAATCTCAAACACGTATAAAAGACTTCCGTCAATTCGATATAATTACGGGCGTATCATCTGAATTCGTGCCATTAACGATAGAAGAAACGGATGATATGTTTACGTTTGTATTTCAAGTGGATAAAAAATTATATAAGTGGGACGATCTTAGCCGTTTTGGAAGAAATGAGAAATTAAGACTACTTCGGAATGTTGCGCAGTTTCGTAAATATTTAAATAAGCGAATCACGTTCTTTTTACATCCAGACAATATAGTTTTTAATGCGAATTTAATACCAAGTATTATACATAGAGGAATTCGAGATATTGTTCCACCAACCCCGTTATTAGAAGAGCAATTTTTAACACAATATAAGTGTTTAATTATTGCTTTATTCTCCCAAAAACATAACTTTGATGATTTGTATGCTGGGTTACTAAAAGATGCAAAAGAAACAACATTTGAACAGACCGTTGCTCAAATGGAAAGCCTAGATGCATTACTGCAGTTTCTTGATGACAGCTTTGAGAAGGAACAAACAAAAACAGAAAAAAATATGCAGTTAGTACCTAAAAAAAGCTATAAATCGTTTAAATACTTAGCTTTTTCCTTCATAGCGGCGACAGTTATTTTAGCTGCTCCTTTAATATATTTCACTTTTATAAAACTTCCTTATCAAAATAAATTATTAGAAGCAAATGCGGGTTTCATAGCAACTGATTATGACAAAGTCATTACGCAGTTAAGTGAAGAGGAATTTGAATCATTACCGATTGCATCTAAATATGAGTTAGCATTTGCATACATTACAGCTGAAAAATTAGGTGAAGATCAAAAGAAATCGATTATGAAAAACATTAGTTTGAAAAGTGATGAAAAGTATTTGCTGTATTGGATGTATAACGGAAAAGGTAATTTTGATAAATCATTAGATTTAGCTAAAACACTTGATGATCCTCAGCTTATTATGTACGGCCTTGTTAAACAAATTGAATCATTGAAAAATAATCCGGATTTATCAGGAGAAGAGCGTGATCAAAAATTAAAAACATATGAGCAACAATTAGATGAATATAAAAAGAAATATGGCAATTCATCAAGTGATAAAAATTTGTCGGACACAGAGAAAAAAGAGTAAGCACTTGATGAGACAGTTGAAAAGGAGCAGTGAACAGGCATGGAGCAACTATTAGTATTGACTTATGGAGACAAAATATATAAGTGCACATTACATCCAAATGAGCAATCAATAGTGTCGATTGGAAAAGAGTGGACAAATGATATTACGAATCCAAGTTTAGAACAAGAAATAGAATTAACGTGGAATAATGAAGTAAATGCTTGGATGGTACAAAATCAATTAATAGAATTCAATAAGGAATTTGAGATTGGAAAAACTAAAGATGTGAGCTTGAAAATCTTTATCTCTATTATCGGCACAACTAAAGTGTTTGATATCGGAACGAAACATTCTCTTACAATTAGTCAAAACAGTTATGATGATATTTCTATTATTGGGACAAATGTAGATTTAATGCTATCTCGTGAAACGTTGTACGATTCTTTTAAAGTGAATGTATATGACGGGGATGTATTTCATAATTATACGAAGCTAAAAGATAGCGTTATGTTAGAAGCGGGAGACGTATTATATTTTGATGGTGTTTTAGTAGAAATAGGCAATGAAGACATTCAAGTACTTTCTTCAGAAGAGAACGTGAAATCTACGTTACCTATTTTAGTAGAATCAGAAACAAATTATCAAAGTGGTTATCCAGATTATCATCGTTCACCGCGTATTATTTACCGTGAACCAGAAGAGAAAATGACAATTGCAAAACCTTCAAGTATGCCGTCAAAACCGACTGAACATTTGGCAAGAATTATTGCACCTTCTCTTGTCATGATTGTCGTAACCGTATTACTTGCTATCTTTATGAAATATGGGATGTTTATTATTGCATCGATTGCGATGACATTAGTAACAATTATTGTTTCTGTCACATCATATATAAAAAATTTAAAGCAATATAAAATTGACATTGTTGAACGTGATAAAAGTTATAGAGCGTATATAAAACAAAAAACGAAAGACTTACATGCAGAAAGTGAAAAACAGCGCCATGCATTACATTATCATTATCCAAATGTTGAAGTGATACGTAATATGGCTATGCAAGTAAATCCACGTATTTATGAAAAAACAATGTTACATCATGATTTCTTAACATTTAGCGTTGGGACAGGACAAGCTAATACGAGTTTTGAAATCCAATTTAATGAAGAAGAATTTAGTCAAACGAAAGATGAGTTAATTGATATAGCGCGTGAACTAAGACAGCGTTATCTTACTTTGGAAGATGTACCTGTTGTAACAGATTTGATAAATGGACCGGTTGGCTATATTGGACAACGCTCTTTAGTGCTAGAACAATTACAATTATTAGTTGTACAAACCGCGTTATTCCATAGTTATTATGACTTGCAGTTTATTACTATTTTTCCTGAAGAGGAAAAAGAAAAATGGAATTGGATGCGCTGGTTACCACATGGAAGTGTTCGCGATATAAATGTACGTGGATTTGTATACCATGACCGTAGCCGTGATCAAGTGTTAAATAGTTTGTATCAAATATTGAAAGAACGAAAATTAAAACTAGATGAAAAAAGTTCAACGAATGAAAAAATGTACTTTGCACCGCACTATGTTGTTCTCATTACAGATGAAAAACTAATACTAGATCATGTTGTTATGGAATTCTTTAATGATGATCCAAGTCAATTAGGTGTATCACTTGTATTTGTACAAGATGTTATGCAAAGTTTACCAGAGCACGTGAAAACGGTAATTGATATAAGAGATGCAAAACAAGGGAACATCATCTTAGAACAAGGAGAGCTTGTAAACCGTCAATTTAAACTCAATCACGTACCGAAAGGGTTCAATTTAGAAGACATTTCACGAGCATTAGCACCTTTAAATCATTTGCAAAACTTAAAAAATAGTATCCCAGAAAGTGTAACATTTTTAGAGATGTACGGTGTTGAGAAAGTAAAAGAACTAAATATCACAAGTCGCTGGGAGAAAAATGCAGCGCATAAATCTTTAGCTGTACCACTTGGATTACGTGGTAAAGAAGATATCGTAAACTTAAACTTACACGAAAAAGCACACGGACCACACGGGTTAATAGCAGGTACAACAGGTTCAGGTAAATCGGAAATTATACAATCGTACATTTTATCTCTAGCAGTTAATTTCCATCCGTACGAAGTAGCCTTTTTATTAATTGACTATAAAGGTGGCGGTATGGCGAATTTATTCAAAAACTTACCGCATTTATTAGGAACAATTACGAACTTAGATGGAGCACAAAGTATGAGAGCGCTCGCATCAATTAAAGCTGAATTACAAAAAAGACAACGATTATTTGGGGAAAATGATGTAAACCATATTAATCAGTATCAAAAACTGTATAAAGAAGGCTTAGTAAGTGAACCGATGCCACATCTATTTTTAATTAGTGATGAATTCGCGGAACTGAAGTCAGAACAACCAGAGTTTATGAAAGAGTTAGTTTCAACAGCGCGTATCGGTCGTTCGCTCGGAATCCATTTAATATTAGCTACGCAAAAACCGAGTGGTGTTGTAGATGATCAAATTTGGAGTAACTCGAAATTCAAACTAGCATTAAAAGTTCAAAATACGTCAGATAGTAATGAAATTTTAAAAACACCAGATGCTGCTGAAATTACATTACCAGGACGTGCTTACTTACAAGTTGGGAATAATGAAATATATGAACTATTCCAATCAGCTTGGAGTGGAGCAGACTATGTAGAAAACAAAGAAGATAAAGAACATTTAGACGCAACGATATATGCAATAAATGATCTAGGACAATATGAAATATTAAGCGAAGACTTAAGTGGACTTGGTAGTAGTAAAGAAGTAATAAGCGTACCATCTGAACTGGATGCTGTTATTGACTACATTCACGATTACGCAGAAATAAATGAAATTGAAGCGTTAGCTAGACCGTGGTTACCACCACTTCCAGAAAGCGTATATTTACAAGACTTACATGCAATTCAGTTCAAAGAAGCATGGACGAAAGAAAAGAAACCATTACAAGCAACAGTTGGTCTACTAGATCAGCCTGAATTACAATCACAAACACCATTAACATTAGATATTAGTAAAGACGGACACGTAGCGGTCTTCTCAAGCCCAGGCTACGGAAAATCAACATTCTTACAATCAGTCATTATGGATGTAGCTCGTCAGCATAGTCCGGAGCATTTGCATGTGTATTTAGTGGACCTTGGAACAAATGGTCTTCTACCTTTGAAAGGATTACCTCATGTAGCGGATACGATTACGATTGATGAATCTGAAAAATGTTTAAAGTTTGTTGAAAGATTAACTCAAGAAATGAAAAATCGTAAACGATTATTAAGTGAATATGACGTTGCAAATATTGAAATGTATGAAAAGGCAAGCGGGAAAGAAATACCACATATTATTATTGCAATCGACAATTATGATGCAGTAAAAGAAGCGAAGTTCTATGAAAGCTTTGAAATGCTAATTATGCAAATTGTCCGAGATGGTGCAAGTTTAGGAATTCATACCTTAATTAGTGCAGGGCGACAAAATGCACTTAGAATTCAATTGTACAATAATATTAAAATCCAAACTTGCCTATATATGATTGATCAAAGTGAAGTAGCTAGTATTGTAGGGAGATCTGATATAAAAGTGGAAGAAACAGCAGGAAGAGCGTTAATAAAACTAGAATCTCCTACATTATTCCAGGTTGCACTACCTACGAAAGCAGAAGATGAATTACAGCAAATTCAATTATTACAACAAGAAGCAAATGATATGGATCGAGAATGGGATGGAGAACGTCCGAAGGCAATTCCAATGATGCCAGAAGTGATTGATATTGCTACTTATCGTAAAAATAAAGACGTTACAAAAGCTCTACAAGCAGCAAGAATTCCAATGGGGCTTGATTTTGCAAACGTAGAAGTTGTAGCTCATGATATTGCAGTGAATGATCATTTAATGATTTATAGTGTAGATGATAGTATGAGAAAACAAATTGTATCTAGCATCCTATCTCAATTGAATAAAGATTATTTTGAAAGTGTGACGTTGGTGGATACAGCAGAGTATAGTTTCGTTCAATATAAAGACGATGTGACGCACTACATTGTAGACGAAAATGAAATCAATATGCATGCGAAGTATTGGATGGAAGTAATTCGTGAACGAGCTCTTGAATTAGCACAAGCAAGACAAGAAGGTAGAGAAATTCCTGCATTCACAAAACAACTCATTATCATGACAAATGTTGAAGAGTTTAGTAAATTTGTTTATTTAGAAATGGAGGATGCAGCGACTTTAATTGATTTATCTCGTACAGTAGGTATTTACTTTGTATTAGCAGGTCACCACGACTACATGGACCGAAATCGTGAAGCTCTACCTATGAAAATGAGAAGTAAACTAACAGCAGCAATTATCGCAATGCCATTAAATGATCAAAGTATCTTCAACATAAAATATATAAGCAACGAAGCACCATTAGGTAAAGATGAAGTGTATTACTATCAAAAAGGGAACATAATGAAACTAAAAATGCCTAGAGTAACTAACGAGGTGACAGTATGAAATTAAAGAAGAAAGCTAAGGTGATGATAGTCGTGTCAATAGTGGCAAGTTTATTAAGTGGATGTGGTTTTGGAGAAAAGCAAATAGATTATAAGCCATTTGTCAAAGCTTTGGATGAAGGTGACATGAGAAAGGTTATGTCTGCGAGTGATGATGGGTATGCGTATGTGAAGGAACGGGTTATTGATTTTACGACAGAAAAAAATGGTGATGACAGAATTCATAATACACTATATCAAACTACTGAAGGTATATATAATTTGAAAGAAAAATTGTTATATGGAATAACGTCTCAAAAAATAACAAGTAAAACAAAAGATATAAAGGATAGGCATAAGGATATTAATTATAAAGAAGAAGAAAAATATAATACCAACTTTATGTATAAAAACGGAAAACTTCAAGGTTCGGATTCAAATTTAGATATTTCTCCTGTGAAATTGATATTTAATAGATTACAAGGTGTAGGGAATTTAAAACTGAAAGCAGATGGTAATAGAAAAAAATTTAATGAACCAAATTCAGTTGGATTTACTTTAACAGAAGCACAATTTCAAGAAATAATTAATGATAAATTAAAATTGCAATATAATAAATTTGAAAATGCATCAATTGTACTTAACTTTAACGATTCAATAGACAATGAAAAACACCCAATGCAAATAACAGAATTAACAATTTCAATTGACTATGAGAAGAAAAATGATGAAGGTAAAATGTTAACGCATAGTCAACAAATATATGTTTATTTTAGTAGTAAAAAAGATAACAATCAGGAAGCTAAGAAAGAGTTTGTAAATTATGAAAAACAATATAAAAATAAGTAATTAAATGGGAAGGTGAAGTGGTTTGACGAAAGGTGTGGAAAAGACAGAAAATTATAGATTGACTTCGGATTGGGGGAAATTGAAACTAGCAGGAGAAGATATATATAGTTTCAATAACAGCGAAGAGCCATATAATAAAACAGGAGAAAACGGCAGGGAATTAAACATAAATACTTTAGAAGAAAAATTTGGTGCAACACTTATAGAAGTTGAAGTGGATAAAGATACAGGATTTGCAGCTTATGCCTTTAAGGATAATAAAACAGGAGAAGTTGTTATTTCGTATGTTGGAACGGAAGCTGGAAAAGACAATAATAGTGATGTAGTAGTGGATGCGGAGATAGGTGGTCATAATTTAACCAATGCAAATAAATTAGTGTTTAATGATTGGGAACATGAGTTAGAAGTAAAACAATATGATCAAGGAGAGGCATTTTACGAAAAAGTGAAACAATATGCTGATGGTAAAACCATTAGTATAACAGGACATTCTTTGGGCGGAGGTATTGCAAATACAGTAGCATTAAGGCATCAAGAAGACGATATTGATGTTTTGGCGCTAAATCCAGCACCAGTTTTAAATCGAGATGTAGATAAGTTTGGTAATGGCTTTGATATGAAAAATGTTCGGAATATCATTAATCAGAATGATCCACTACATATTGGGATAAAGGCAGCAGACTTCACACTTCCGGGAAGAATGTATAAAATTCCGAATCAAGCTGGTCACTCATATGCTTTTACAGTGAAGGATTATGATGAGAATGGACATCTAATATGGATTGATAAACTAGCAAGTGATAATGATACAGGGTGGGATATTATTCCGGGGATTCTGGAGCTTTCCCAATCTACTGGTGCAATATATACAGGAACTATAAATGACGTATTTCATAGAAAAGTTTCTATCCAGGAAGAAAAAATAGCTGGAAATGCAATTAATTTGATACTAAGCGTAACGCCAATTTCTACTATTTTAGGTGGGATATTATGGTACTCGGACGTTATGCAAGGTAGCAAGGAGCTTGAAAAGCTAAAAGATATAGTTCAAGAAGGTTTTTCAAGATTAAATACAAAGTATGAAGGGCTAAAATCCCAAATTACAGCAGAAGCAATCCAATTTAGTATAATGGCTACAGTTGAAATAAAAGGAGCGGTAGATATCGCTGTAGAATGGATTGAAACAACTTTAGCGAAATGTAAGGAAAAAGTTTTAGAAGTATTAGAGTCTGTATTTAATACTGCTATAAATTTTTTAGCTGGAAGTGTTGTAGTATATTTAGCTACAAGTGAAATTTTAGATATTGCAAAAGAAGTTGCAGCTTCTTACGTGCAAGATTTACTAGATTTGTTTAAAGGAGATTTTGTAGTTGATACAAATGTAGCTGCAATTGTATCTGAACATATATTAAGTCATCGTCACTCATTGTTAAATCTCTTTATGAATGATAACAGTAGGGGGATAAACCGTTCTTTATTAGGTGAAATTGCTAAAGATGTGAAGGAGTTATCGAAAGATTTAAAACAATTAAACGACGATGTTTCAGAAGCGGTATTTTCTATGTTTGCAAAAGACGAAGAATTAGGAGCAGTTTCATATTATTAAAACTCCAAGTTTATAAATTTAAAAGAGAGGGGTATGAAGGTGGATTTACATACGATAATGTCAAGAGTTCATAGTACATTTCCAGCTAGTGGTGGACGAGAACAAATTATAAACGTTGTAGTGCAATTGGAAAAAGCAGCTGCATCTTTAACGGGAGATATTAGAAGGTTAGAGAGTAGTATTGATAGCACATTACAAGGAAAAACACGTGAGGCATTTATTGATCGTATCCGTCAATTAGAGAAAAAAAGACAAAAAATAGAAGAGAAAATTAGCGTACTAAAAGGGACAGTGAATTAATATGAAAGACTATATGGATAAAGTATTACCTTTAGGCAGTGTTGTAAGATTGGGTCTTAAAGAAGAGGAAGATGCGGAGTATGTAATTACTACGAGAGGTTTATTACTTGATGAAAACACATTCTATGATTATGGCGGAGTGTTGCATCCAGTGGGTTTAACCGAAGAGACGTATAAATTATTTAACCACACGGATATTGCAGAGGTTAAATTTGAAGGGTATCGAAATAAAATTGAAGGTCAATTCGCAGCTAAGTTTAAAATGTGGCGGAATGAGTTTGTTGAAAAAGTAATTGAAAAAAATAAAAAGCAACAACAAGCACAAGAGTTAGAAATAAAGGGAAAAAAATAAATTTAAAAGGAAATAAGCTTTCCTCTTCCAAAATGGAAAGAGGAAAGCTTATTTTGATTGAATAAGGGTGTCAGTATGAAGTTAAAGAAGAAAGCTAAGATGATGATAGTACTGTCAATAGTAGCAAGTTTATTAAGTGGATGTGGTTTTGGAGAGACAAAGATAGAGTATGAGAGATTAGTAGAGGCATTGGATGAAGGGGACATGAAGACAGTTATGTCTGCGAGTGATGATGGGTATGCGTATGTGAAAGAAGAGGTTAGGGATAGCACTTTTATTGAGGATAATAATAAGCAAATAGGAGTAGTTTATCAAACAACGCAAGGTATTTATAGTATTAAAGATAATATTCTTTTTGGTGAGGCACAAAAGAAAGTCAATACTCCAGTTGAGGATGAAAAACATAGTGACAACCCACAATATAAAGAAGAAGTTGTATTCAAGTCAGATATAAGATACGAAAATGGACAGCTAGAAGCTTCAAATCGAGGGGGAGATATGTCTAATATAAAATTAATGCTCAATAGAGTGCAAGGAATAAAAGAATTGAAACCAAATGTGAATAAAAAAAGCTTCAGCCAACCAGCTACGATAAGCTATAATTTATCAGAAACTCAATTTAAAGAGCTATTTAATGGGAATTTAGGATTAGAGTATGAGAAGTTTAGTTATGCAACACTACTAATTGAATTTAATTCTGCTAAGGATACAAAGGAAAATCCGATGGAAATAACAGAGATAACAATTTCGATAGGCTATAAACAAAGAAATGAAGAAAATAATATGATTAGGCATGATCAAGAAATAACAACATATTTACATAATAAAGAAGAAAATAATCGGAAATCAAAAAAAGATTACTTACAATATGAAAAGAAATTTAAAGAAAGCCATTAATATATAAGGGGGAGAATATGGTGAACGAGGAAGATTATAAATTAAGTAGTGATGTAGGAAAATTAAGATTATCGGCAAGAGATATTTATGATTATAATGGACAAGAAAAAAATATAATAATTCTGATCCAATAATAAATAAACAGAAGTTACAAGACAACTTTAATGCTAATCTTATAGTTTCTGATGATATTCATTCAGTGACTGGATTTGGGGCATATGCTTTAGAGGAAAGAAACACGCATGAAATTTTCATTGTATACGTTGGAAACCAACCGAGCCAAATAGGCTATTTAGCAACCGATGGAGCAATTTGGCTGCATAATTTAACTAATTCACCTATATTGGGATCATTAGCGGAATTTCAGTATAGTCAAGCAGAAAAATTTTATGAAAAAGTCAAGGCGAGTAATAAAGGAAAGAAGATAACTTTACTAGGGCACTCTTTAGGTGGCGGAGCAGCGAATACAGTTGCATTAAGACATCAAGAAGATAATATAAACGTATTAGCTTTAAATCCTGCGCCTGTTTTAAATAAGGATGTGGTTAAGTACGTATACGGGACCAATATGAAGAATTGCCGCAGTCTTATAAATGAATATGGTCCTTTGGATGGCGCCATTAAAGCCACAGATTTTGTAATATCTGGACAGGTTTATAAAATGGAAAATGGGGATATTTCGGTATTTTTATAGTTAGGAAAAAGTTATTCTAAAAGGAGTAAGTTGGGTGAATCATAGACGCAAGAAAAAGAAACCGAAACAAATAAGAAAAGAAGCTGTTCAGATAAAACCGATAGTAGAAGAAAAACCACTAAAGAAGAGTAGCAAAAAGTTAGTTGATATTCTTCTAGGTATTCTTCTTTTCCCAATTTTTATATGGGCTGTCTTGGAAGGTTCTACAACACAAGTAAGCAAAGGGAAGACTTTCCTTATTATCGTTTTCTTTCTCTTAATTGCAATAGGGTTATCTATGATAGGAAACAAATAAGGGGGAGTGCAGATGTTTAAGAAGAAGGAGAAAAAAACATTTACGTTAGATTGGTAAACACACAAGGGGAAATCATTCGAGAGTTTAATTGTACAGAAAAAGACTTGCGAAAAGTAAAAGAAAATGGTACTGAAATTCGTTTGGTTGGAGATAACTCATATGAGATGGTAGCAACCGATGAACAACTAGAAAAACTAGCAAGAGCTGAAGCAGAAATCGAAGCGGAAATTAAGGCATGGGAAGATGCTTTAAATGAGAGTTTGGATGAACGGGAAGAAAGAGAAGCGAGACAGAAGGAATTGAAAGAAAAGAATAAATGGAGTACAAAGAAGAAAGTAATCGTATTTGGACTGATATTCTTTGTATTTATTGGATTACCTATTATCGAAGGGTATCAAAATAGTAAACTAGTTGAAGAAGGTACATCATTACATGCAGAAATTGTAGGTAGGCATGTAGAGAAGGAATTCATGTTTACACACCCCACACTAGTAGTTGAGGTAGATGGTAAAAAGCATAATGTATGGGTAAGTGAAGAGACATATAACGGAGCAGAGTGGTTAGGTAGACTAAAAATCATCAAAACAAAAGATGGTAAAGTTGAGAAAGACCCTAGATATGAGGGTGAAGACTTAATTACGAGTTATTAAGCAGTATGTTTTTAGTATTCGCTTCTCTCAAATTAAATAACATTATTATTTGCAAAAATCGAATCCATTAAAATAAAAAACAAATTTTAAATAACTGTAATAACCTCCTAGCATATTGTTGATGGGAGGTTATCACCTTTCTGAAGATAAAATTAAAGAGCTATATTATCTTGATACAATTGTGATGACAGTAATGTTTTTACTAAGTGAGTGCAGTTTCGGGGAAACAAAAATAGAGTATGAGGGATATGCTTAAGTGAAAGAGAGAAGAATATTTAGAGCTTTTGAGGAGAAAGAAGGCTATTTGAACTATCAAAAGCATTCTGATTATGTACGGTAATTATACATAAAAGATTATCTAAATTTAGTTATACAAAAGATGAAGATACTTAAAAAAGTTACGAATGTAATGGGATTTTAGTGAATGAAAATTATTTAAACTGTATAGAAGGTGAAAAACTGAATGTGGAACATAAAAGAAGAAGATTTAGATCAATTTAGGATTACATGTAGAAATCGTTTAAGTCCTGAAGGTGCGACGGGATTTATGATGGGAACAATCATTTTTGTTTCATTATTGATGTTTTTTATTTTCGTAGCACTAGTTACAGATGGTTGGGATTACTATTCAACTTTTTTCGACAAAATAATTGTTAGTATTGAATTAGTTTTATATAGTTTACAAATAATTTTTTTAATACTATATCTATTTCCGAAAGCTCGTTATAAATTTCAAAAGTTACAAACGCTCGTTGTAATATTATATGCATTTCAATTAGGTACAATAACATTTACAGCGTTAGTTCTTCATGGAATGACTGACTATTCAATTGATCGAATGACTTTAATTTGTGTAGGGTTATTATTTATAGGAGCCGTTATCGTTCATATTGTGACAACAATTGATACGTTTAAGCAAGCAAGTGAAGGTGCGTTTAGTATGGATGAGAGGTCTCAATCATTTTTTAGTGAAACAAAAGAAAGAATGATAAAAGGTAGTATGGTATATAACTTAGCCCTTCTAATAATCATTTATTTCCATAATGATTATGACTTTGATACGTTAATTTTGTATGTAGTAGGGACAATTGTAATGCATGCAGTAGCCATCGGAGCAGCTGAATTCCAGCTCTTAGTGTACTGTAGATTCAAATTCAAGTCATTTAATATGACATGGGAAGAGAATGAGAGAATGCGTCGGAGATTTCGAAAGCGAAATACAAAATTCAAAACGAAAAGTAAGTAAGAGTGAAATAGAATTTAAGTGTATGAGAATTATTTAAACTGTATAGAAGGTGAAAAAGCTGAATGTGGAAAATAAAAGAAGAAGATTTAGATGAGTTTCGAATGACATGTAGAGTAAGATTAAGTCCTGAGGGAGCTACAGGATTTATGATGGGGGGCATACTCTTTAGTTCAATAATTATATTTTCTATCGTTTTATCAGGTGGTTGGGAGTATTGTAAGGTTCTCTTTGGAATGGGAATTGTAAAGTTTGAGCTGTTTTTATACAGTGTGCAATTCATTTTTTTAATACTATATTCGTTTCCAAAAGCTCGTTATAAATTTCAAAAATTACAAACAATTGTCGTGTTATTATACGCATTTCAATTAGGAACGATTGGGCTCACAGCTTTAATTGTTTCTGAAATAGCTAATAATTCGATTGATGTTTTGACATTGACGCTTGCAAGTTTATTATTTCTAGGAGCAGTAATTTTTCATATTGTGACAACAATTGATACGTTTAAACAAGCGAGTAAAGGTGTTTTTAGTATGGATGAGAGATCTAAATCATTTTTTAGTAATACAAAGATGAATGTACTGAAGGGAGTAATGATATACGTACCACTCCTTCTGGTTTTAATTTATTTTTGTAACGACTATGGGTTTGATGCTTTACTAATGTATGTGGTTGGGAGCATTTTAATGTACGCAGTAGCAATCGGAGCAGCTGAATTTCAGCTATTAGCATATTGCAGGTTTAAATTTCCGTCATTTAATAAAACGTGGGAGCAACATAAAAGAGAAACTCCAAGATATCAAAAGAAAAATAAAAAAAGTAAATCGAAACGTAAGGCATAAAGAAAGTGTGTATTGTAAGTTTTGATGATGAAAAAGTAATAATTTATAGGAGAGTATTTGAACTACGAAAAGAAAATTTACTTATGTAAGGTGATTAAAGTGATTAGTAGGTTATCTGATCGAAAATATAGAGAGTGTAGCATGATGATGAAATGAACAAAAAAAGGGTTTCTAAAATGATTATTATCATAATAGTGACATAAGTTTGATAAATCTTTCATAAATATTTCTATTTGTAGCGGAAAGAATTTGAGAATAAACAGGTAGCCTCAATTGCTGGAGTAGATGCAACAATTGGGGCTTTTATCTGTCTAAATTTAGTTTGAATACATAACATTTTTTAGTTAGAGTCCTCGCTCCTCAAGTAGTTTCTTCATAATAACGGTTTGAAGTTTTTGTATAATCTGCTTTTATTGCTAAGTTACAACTATTTTCGTTTATAGAGTATCTCTTATTATCGATACATCGTCCACATTCCAATGTCTTTAAATCCTAGTCGTTTATAAATTCGTCCAGCAGCTGGATTGTTATAAAATAAACAAACGATAAGATGGGAAAAGAGTTGTGGATAACGATAGAGTGAACGTATAAAACAAGCGTATTAAGGGGATGAAAACAATACTAAATTGTTCAATAAACGGTTATGGATAACGACCTTCTTAACGATGAAATCAAATCGTTAGGGAGGTTTTTTATTTTGTCGTTAAAAAAGAGAAAGAGGATTACGAAGATATCTAGTGATGGAAAAAAATACCCTAAGCTAACAATTCAACAAGCGCTTGACCTTGCCATTTCAGGTAAGCGTGCGGAAGGTTGTAGGGAAAGGACTGTAAAGGATTATATCAAAATGTGGAGGTATTTCACTGATTGGTTATATGCGAATTATGACGTGGAATATATCGATGAATTAACAGCGGAAGTCTTTCGAGAATATATAAATTATATGAAACACGATAAAAAACGCTACGATACTCATAAAGTAATTCACACAGACAACCGAAAAGTTGGTTTAGCTGATACGACGATCAATATCAATCTTAGGACGTTACGCTCAATCTTTAATCATTTGCAGCGGGAAGAAATTATTCAAGTGAACCCGATGGAAAGAATTAAATTATTAAGACAAGATATCGATTTAACGAATTGTTTAGAGGACGAAGAAGTCAAAACGATATTGCAACAACCTAACTTAAGAGATTTCGTAGGGTTTCGGGATTTCGTAGCAATTAATCTGTTACTGGATTCTGGATTAAGAATTCGTGAGCTTGTTAGTTTGCGTATTACAGACATAGACTTTCAATCGCGTTTTATAACAATATCACCGGATAAAAGTAAAAATAGAAAGCCGCGCCTAGTACCGATTTCTACGCACGTTACTAAGTTAGTTCTACAACTCGTTAATGAAAACAAGGCTAATTTTAAAAGCGATTTGATATTTTTAACAAGTTACGGTGATCCATTGACTACCGTTCATTTTAATAAACGATTAAAGCATTATGCAGACAAAGCAGGAGTGAAAGGGAAGAAAGTATCCGCGCATGTATATCGCCACACATGGGCAAAAAACATGATATTAAATGGATGCGATGTTTTTACTTTACAAAAAATCGGTGGATGGGCTGATATACGTACAATGAGACGGTATATACAAATGGATGTTAAAGAAATGAGAAAGAGCCATGATGAATTCTCACCGCTAACTAAATTAAGAAGAACAAGATAAAAACAAAAAAATAGAGCATCTATTAAGACGCTCATTCTGGGTCGCTCCCGCCAAGAAGACGACTCGCAATAATTCAGTTTAAAACTAAATATCGGAATACCGTAAACCCATTACCTTAATTTTATCGAAAAAATTCGAGGAATGCAAGGCTTCTTAAGTGCTGTCTTTTTTAGCTACTGATCTACGGGATTTCCAAACATGGAATGACCTAACACATGTAAAACTTGAACAGGTTAGCTAAGCCGATGTCAGAAAGTTAAGCGTACGCCCTCTAAAGTGTTTCCTTGTTTACACTGGGTGTAGTCTAGGTGTGAACGACCATTAAAGGTTCGGTGGCTGCTTGGTGTCCTACGGGACAGGTGGCAACGGATAGATATAAGCTCATGGGACAAGCTTTGTGAGTAGAAAGTCCGTTGAGGGAGAAATCCCTGTGTTTAAACAAGGTGATACAATACGGATACTTCAACAACTCATCCTAGCTCAGTATTAAGACATCTACTTTATGTCGCTTTAATTTTTGTTTTTGCGATGTAAGGTAGATATTTTATGTCCAAGCCGTTGCTTAAGCAATCTAAGCCATGCTCAGTGAAGGGAAGACCTAAAGTCAACACCTTTTAAAGAAAATATCATCAGCTACTCCGATCATAGGAGAAATGAAGAGGTTGCCGACAAAAAAGGAGTTATAGGCAAGTATAAGAGGATTTGTATTAAGAATGAAAATTAATGTCTCAAAATTTGAGTTATCTGGTACATATAAAGGTGTAGGGTGAAAAACAATATAAGTAATTGCAATTTTAAAACAGATGAAAAATGGTGAGATAAAGGAGTATATTGCAACGGAAAATGTATTTTATATGTTCAGGGAAGTTGTAGTAAGTTGGGAAGATTTTAAAAATATTATTGAGAACACGTAACGCGGTGGGCAAGTAATTTATACATATTCAGAAACCCACGTTCATAAATAAAGTAAAATTTTATAATAATAACCTTTTCTTACAATGGTTATCTGTTATTATGTAACGAGCAACGAAAGTATATAATATTTAATAAAGTAAAATTGATAAATGTAATCGTTTTTTAGAACAGATTATCGTTTCATGTCTTTTCTTTTTGCGTGATGCTGGAGAAATATTTCCTCTAGCATTTGCCGTTTTATGACAAAATATATTGGTAACTTTTTTAAAAATAAGGTTAAATTCGTTGACAAGTTTTTTGAAAAGCACTTTATTGACATGAGTTTTAGAATGTTGTTTTATAGCCTTTGGATTAAAAAAAAGCGACGGTCTTGTCGAAAAGTAAAATTTAAAAAAAGAAAGAATTTATACATATATGTTGTGTCTTATTTTGAAACGTAATACTATATATATAGAAGTCATCAAGAATTTACATAGGTAAAAAGTAACTCTACCAAACACTATTATAGATTTTGTGGTCTGCTAGTAATCCTCCTATTTTATATGCTGAAGGGGGGTGATGATCAGTGAAAATGTTAATTATTACAGCTGTTATTTCGAAGTTTATCCAGTTCTTCCTTGGGAAGATGTTGGAGTTTATATATCCGGTGTGTAAAGAGCGCGCAAAAACCGCCCTTTTAAGTTGTCTAAATGAACTGGACCCGAAAAGTTAGACATATATTTAAGCAGCTAATAAGGATTGAATTCTGTATTTTACAGGAGGCAATC
>NZ_JAQFUL010000041.1:0-43334 GCF_027716265.1 Bacillus cereus group sp. Bc031 | reverse complement strand
AAGTACATTACGTGTTTTTTAGTTTGTTTGAACGAAAGTTCATTTTGTTTTCGTTCTTAAGTTGATGGGCATGTGTATTAACCCCTACATGAAAGCAATTTGGCTTGGATAATTTATTCAAATAAATGTCGATTTTCAAATACCGTCATTTGTCCAACAGATTGAAAACCAGCCTTTTTATAAATAGTAATCCCATCAGGTGAAGCTTGTAATACACATTGAGCAACGTTTCATTCCTTTGCTTCTTGCAGCAAGCAATGAAACATAGTAGAACCAAATCCTTTTCCTCTCATTTCTTCTTTCGTTGCTATATCATAAATACCAATACTATCTTGTGTACACACTAATGAACCAACCGATACGACTTCATCTTTATAAAACCCTAAGTATAGTTTCATATTTTCACTATTCCATAAATGGAAAGAAGCAGTTTGATTGTAGAATGCTTGTACATGTATACCTTCCTCGGATGTACCAAATAGACTAGCTAACGCTTCTCCAAACTTTTTAATTTGTCCTGACGAAGATGCTTTTTGTATCGTAAAACCTTCTGGCAAGTTTGTTGTTGGATGTATTGTATGTAAGTTTGCTACCATCGCGATATTTTGTTCTGTTTCTTTTAATCCAAGCTTTATTAATTCATTCTTTATATTCCCCTCTAGCTTCTCGTCCCAAAACCAAACACTCATTGGATATTTCTTTTGGTTATAGTATACTACCTCCTTATATAATTTCTCGATATTTTCCGTTACATTATTGTTTAGTAAAGTAATGATATTAAATGTATCTGCAGGTAAACCACAGTCGACAGCAATGTAACCCTTCGTTTCTTTTACATTCATTCCCTGTGCCTGCCGCGCAATATATGAAGTTTTATATGTAAAATTATCTATTAGTAACTTTTTAAAATTCATTCATTTTGCCCCTTTCATAAAAATTCAAATTCGAATCTTTCAGTATTAAATATAACATATAAGAAATATACCTATTTCTATAAAAATATCTCTATAAATCACTCTTTGTCTCCTTAAAGAATTAAATATGATATAACGTTGTCGGAATGAAAAAAGTGGTATATAATAAATATTAACATTACTAGTAATTATTTTAGGTATTCCTAGAATAAAGGAGCGATACATATGAAAATTACTATTTATTTCGGAAGTCATGAAGATCAAGATGTTCGTACAATGGACTGTCATTTAGATGTAGAAGATACGGAAGAGATTGTTTCTGTATCATAATATAAATAGTTAGGATGAACCCTCTTCCCTACAACGTTTAAGGCACCTTTTACAGGTGTCTTTTTTGTTGTTTTTTCGTCAAAAAACCTTTACTTTAGAGCGTTTTAATAGTAAAATATACATATACGAACAAATGTTCTTTTTATTTTAATTGTACATGAAGGGATGATTTTTACAATGGCTCAAACAAAGCGCAGAGGAAGAAAAAAGCAAACACCTATTATTTCAAATACAGGCTTTATCGGCTCTGTCTTTATTGATACATTGGAGTTACAAAAGAAATCCTATTATTTCGCCCGTAAAAAACTTCAAATTGTTCATCACGTATTAGATGGTCTATCTGGGGCAACAAGCTCTCTATTTAAAGAGCATAACATTTCAGCATACATGTCATGTGTATATTTACATAAACAAAAGAAAATCGGATTTGTTCTTTCAACGAAGCCTTTTGAACAAAGTGACGGTGTTGCTTACTTTATAAATTATTTAATCGAAAAGAATTTTTACGGTAACGAGGAAGTAGAATATCAAGAAGTATATAATACAGGTTTTATTGGTGTAGTATTCGCCGATTTATGTAGTATAGATCGTTTTAATTTCGAGTTTGAAATGGGTATGTTAACGAAATTAATGAAAGATATGATTATTCCGGTTAAAGAACTCTTTTTACGCCACAATGTACCGGCATACATTTCCACTTCTCATCTAGAGGAACAAAACAAATTAGGTTTCGTTCTATCTGTAAAACCATATGATGAACGTGCAGAAGCAGATTTATATTTTGAGGCGTATTTAAAAGAACGCGGGTTATTTATTGGTGATGAAGAAGACGATATTGATAAGATTGTTATTAGAAAAACAGCTGAATTACGATAGATAAGCGCAGGATGATGATCCTGCGCTATTTCGATATTATTTAATTACGTTCAACACTATACCCTTTTGAATGAATTTCTAAATTCAATTTATTTGAGTAAGCCTGATTTAAAATAAGAAATACGATTCCTCCTCCAATTGGAAGCGTGTAGGATGGAATATGATTTAATAATAGACCTGATAATGCCAGTGCTATCGGCTGCATCATTTTACCTAAACTTAATCCAATACTAAGCACTCTGCCCCTATATTCATCTGGAATCTCTCTTTGCATAAAATAAATTAAAAGGATATCGATTAATGCTATCATTAACCCTAAAAAGAACATAATGGCGCAGTACATGGTCACAAATACAATTTTATTCACTTCAATACTTTTGAATAGAACAGGTGCACCTGAAACTATCATAAAAATTGCCATCATAAAACTTGTTTTTTTCAATAGATAGGAATAAGAAAAACGATTCGTTATCTTTTTTACTATGATTGCACCAACTATCATACCTATTGGAAAAGTCCCTTGGATCAAACCAAATTGTTTAGAACTAAGATTGAGAACTGTATTCATAATGTATGGCAATGGAACAGTTACAGAAAATCCTAGAAAAAAATTAAGTGAAATTAAAATACGAAACGTATTTTTTAAGCTCTCCCGCTCCATTAAGTAAGAGTATCCCTCCTTTATATCTTTCATAAAATTAATTTCCCTTATTGAACATTCCTTATTTATGTATTGCTCGCACAATTTAAAGTTGATAAACAATATGGATATAGCCGAAAGGATAAATGAAATACCGTTAATGATTATAAAAGTGTTCATCTCAAAGACTGCAAAAACAATGCCCCCTAACATAGGCCCTAGAATTAAAGATATAGAATCGATAATTTTACTTATAGAGTTAAGACCCATTAGTCTCTCTTTAGAGACGATATTTGGTTTTGCAGCCTCTAAACCTATTACAAAAAATGTTGCAAATACTGTCATCAGAAAGGTAGTAGTATAAATGATGAATAAGTTTAACCCATAATAGTTGCTTACTATATAAACAGTTATTAATAAGCATCCGCTTAGTACATCCATACAAACGACGAGTTTCTTTTTATCAACCTTATCAGCAATTACACCGGCAAATGGATTCATAACAATCATTGGAATCGTTCCTAAAATAAGCGTAATCGCGAAATTTAAAGCAGATCCGGTTATTTGTAATACATACAATCCTAATGCAAAACTATAAATAGAGCTACCGAATATTGATACTGTTTTTGCAATTGAATATAAACAAATATTCCTTAGTTCTTGGTTTCTTTTTTTATTTTCTATATGTAACCGTAAACTTGTCATAACTTTTCCCCCTGCCTAATTTTGTGTTACGTACATTGTAAGTTCTTGGGTCAACCCAATCGCAATATGTACGATTTGAATAATTTTAATGGGAAATAAATAAAAGATGGGGTTACCCCCATCTTTTTCCGAAAAATGAATATGTATAAATTTCTTCACCTTGAACAAAGAAATCCTCGTACTTTCCGCCTCGTTTCAAATAATTTGAAGTACTTTCATCAATGGATTGAAACTGTAGATTTTGGATTTCTTTCTTTATTTTTGAAAGTGAAAAATTTGCTCGAAAGTTATTTGTAATTTGGCTATTTAAGCTGAAATTTTTAAATAAAATAAATAAACTTAATAAATAACAATTGGATTTAAAAAGTGGGTTTAATTCGTGAAGTAAAAAATCCGCACAGATAAAGAGAATATTTCTTCTCGGATTTTTTCTCGCTAATACGTCTTTTAAAAATAAAAGTTTATTGAAATCTCTATCTACTGCGATGTATAGGCAATCTTCGGGTAGTTCTTCATAAATGCTCCTCAAAAAGAACCCAAGTCCTGATCCTATATCTAGTATTAATTTGTTATTTAAATCTAAATGTATTAGTTTCTTTTTCGCCCATTCCCCTTCTTTAAGCATATTTTCCAAATATGCATTATCAGTTTCATGAATATAATCCGAAATAGTATCTTCAAGTGACGTTCGCTCATTTGCTTTAAATGATTTACCAGCAGTTATTATTCCTGAAGTAATTATATATTCTTCACCACAATTACAAATTAACTTTCCCTCGGTAATTTGATTGTTATTAATAATTCCATCTTGAAGAATTAGTTTTTGTCTACACTTAGAACATGTAAGTAAATGTAGTATACTTAAATCTATCCCTATAATTGTATTGGAAGTTTCATTTGTTAATAATAAATCATGTAACACTCCCTTTAATTTATCCCGTTTCTTCTCCAAAAGTTCTATTTCCTGTTCCATTTTGTCATATTTTAGTTTAAATAAAGATTGGTAAAAGATATCTTTTTCGTAATTCATAGATTTTGCTAAATTTTTATAAAAAAATAGTTCTTTGATTTCATTCAAGCTAAATCCTAGATCTTTGTAATGTATTATAAGTTCTAAATCTGTTTGACAATACTCATCAAAAAAATAGTGGCCTCCCTTTTTTTCAGGAATAATAAGACTGAGATCCATATAATGTCTAATTGTATCAATACTTAAGTTATTTACTTCTCCAAACTTACCGATTTTCATAATATCCCTACCATTTAAATATTTTTTTATATAGATTTCTATTTTTATCTTTAAAAATCCTTTCACCTTTTTTATCAACAATATTTACGGAATAAACAAATGGTATCATTTATATTGTTGTGCCTAGTAATATAACATGCAACTTTTGGTTTAATGTATGTCAAATTATCAGTATTAGAATTATTAAACCTCAATAAATTTATTAATTTCTACTTAATGAAATGTACCTATAAACGGTGAACTATTGGAGTAGGATTACTGTAGAAGATTACATAGGGGTAAAGTGAAAAGTGATATGTTCTGTATTTTAGGTTGTATAATGCTCACATAACGTCTCATTATCGGTAGCAAGGAAAAGGCGAAATCTTCAATTAGGATGATGATATAATTAAGTGGGAAATGGACTCTTTAGAATTAAATAAATCTAAATATATTATCTCGAACATCAAAGATATTCTGTATAAAAAGCTTATTCTTAATAAACCACTAACCAAAGGATACTTACTGGTTCGTTATACAAAACCAACATCTCTAGCAAGATCCCGTAAGGCATTTGGAGATAAAAAACTTTGAATCTCCTGTGCAAATAATTGTAATTCATCAGATACAGGAATAAACATACAAAAACGCCATCCTTTCCTATGATTCTAAAAATAGAATAGCGTAATTTTTAATTTAAGGAAATTTTGTTCTGCTATCTTAATAGCAATGGGGAGCTACTCCTATAAGAGTTGAATAGTAAACATTTCTTTACCTTTTGGTAAAGAAATAATCGATTTCAAATGGCTCTCATTTAATTGCGTACTTAAATAAGAGTTCTCCATTATTTAGGTCTCTTTCATTCATAAACTCGAATCCTATACTTTCGTATAAGTTATAAGCTGTTCTGTTTTCCTCAGTGACACTTAAATATATAACGTTTACCCCATATTCTTTTGAAACTATATTAATAAGTTTCATCATAGCAATTTTCCCATAGCCTTTGCCTTGATATTTTTCATCTATCATTATTCTATCAATCCAAGTATCCTTATTAGGACCAAAAGAACCGTACATAGCAAATCCGATAATTTCTTCATCATAATATATAGCTACCGGATGCCATTCATGATAGGTATTAGCTTCATTTAAACATTCATCTATGGTTTCAATAAATTTTTCTTGTCCAGACCTTAATTTTATATTTCTAACTTTGAATTCATTAGTATCATCTATATCTCTAAAATGTACATTACTCATGTATTAACTATACCCCCATCACTTAAATCTTATTTAATTATCATCCTGCTTGTTTTAAACAATGATTTTTCTGAATATTTAACTTTATTTTACCATAAGATGATACAAATCCGTGTGTTTTCTCATAACAGATTAAAATTGACATACTAGGGGTACAAATACATACCTATCAAGCTAAGATTTTATCGTATCCTCTAAACGGGAATTTTGTTTTTTATAACACCGAAGTTCATTTTTATCGTTATCGATAAGGGAATTCCAAATTAAAAAGCCTAACTTCTCTGCAAATCAAAATAGAGAAATTGAGCTTTTTAGTTATTTCATTTTTTTATTGAATTCATTAACTGGAAGAAGTATTTAGGTTTATGAGTCTTATTTAGGTTATACCATGAATGTAATGTATCTGGTGTAAATACATCTATTTTTTTCAGTACCTCCCTTGCAAATTCCAGAGGAGCTATTCCTGAGGCAGTAACTAAATTCGCATCAGATACCGCTGGTCCCAACTCATAGAACTTTTCTCCTTTATAGTTAGGACATACCATTTTAGTATATTCTAAGTTATTACTTGTATGCTTTCTAGTATCCAAGTATCCCATATTCGCAAGGGCATCAGTTGCACCACAAATTGCAGCAACAATAGTGCCACGCTTTAAAGCTTGGTCAATTTTTTCCAAGATAGGTTGATGAATTTCTTCACTCCAAGTAGTCCCTCCTGGTGAAATTAAAAGATCTTTACTCTCAAGAGTACATTCATCAAGGGAAATATCTGGTTTTATCCTCAGTCCTCCCATAGTAGTTATCATTTCTTTATTAGCTCCTACTGTAATTACTTTTAAAGGTGCTAAATCTTTTTTGAAATATCTTCCTGAGTTTAGTTCAGCAATTAAATATCCATATTCCCAGTCCGACATTGTATTAAATACATATAAAAAAGCTTTTTTTGTTTGCATCTAATAACACTCCAATCACAATTTATATAGCTATTATAATATAACTTCCCTGACAGTTAACGTCAGGGAAGTTATCATACTTGATGAAATTTTATTAATTCAGACAGAACTTCAATAATTCTATTCTTAAGACTTATTGGCTCAATAACTTTAATAGATTTATTGTACGGTAAAAGTAAATAAGGTACATATTTATGTATCATATCTTTTTCAAGAAGAAAAACTGCTTGATTTGAAGTCCGTTCTTGTAAATAATGTCCTAAAAACCAATGTTGGCATATATCAGCCAATACATTTTTATCCCCATTAATAACCAAAGAAATAATACTTTCCTTATCTTCTATAGTTGGAAGAAGACTTTTTATAAAAAAATCACTTGCTGAAAAATTGTCTGGCCGGTTAAACTTATTTTCGGTTTGTATTAAACTTTCAATTCGATCTACTTTAAAACTACGGATATCATTCCTAAGATGACAAAATCCAATTACATACCATTTATTATTCCAATAGATAATTCTGTATGGATCGACCGATCTATAATTTAATTGCTTTTCGCCACTTTTATGGTAAAGAATTTTTACTGAATACCCGTTAGCTACGGCCTGCTCCAACTCCTTCAAAAAAGTTTTTATAGAAAGTGAACTTAATCGACTTATTACTTCAAGACTAGTTAAATGTTGGTTTATCTTTGTTTCTTGATCTTGATTTGAGTATTTACTTAGTTTTGAAATGGCCCTATTTAATGCTTCACCTCCATAATATCCGGCTTCTTCTGCAAAAACAGCAGCGTGAAATAGTGAAGTTTGCTCCTCAAAATCAAAAAAAAGAGGAGCCTCTACAAAATTGTTCAATAAAGTGTATCCACCGTTATGTCCTGGTTCTGAAATTATAGGTACGCCACTAGTTGAAATTGTATCAATATAACGATACACAGTCCTTATATTTATCTCTAACTTTTCTGAAATTTGTTTTGCAGTGATTTTTTCACCTGAACGAAGCATCCATAGAATTGCTAGCATATTGTCAATTTTAGGCATATAATTTCACCTCTATATGAAACTTATTTTCTATTATATATTTCCGATCTTTGGTATAACTCATCAACTGTTCCTTTCCGATAGCTTTCTATATAATAAGCCCTAGACACATTTGTAATTTCATAAGTTTTTTATTTACAGTCATATCTCCCTCTTTATAAAGCTTTACTGCATAATTCATTCCTGCATGATTTTTATGGTACTTCTTTGACCGACCTTTAAACTTTCTTTCGTTCAATTCCTTCGCGCTATCGCATACGGATAAGATCACGTTCTAATCGGTTTACACCCGCCATAACAGTAATTAAGAATTAGCTGTAGGGATTATCTTCTGATAAATCTAGCCATGTATCTTTTAAGGATATTAAATTTGCCTTTTTACTCCGTATGTTATCGATTAATTCAAATAAATCTTTTGTACTACGAGTAATTCGAGTTAAGTCCGTAACATAAATGATGTCACCTTCTTGTATACCATGTAACATTTTTGGGGGTTTCTTACAATCTTTCGTTTCTCTGGGGACTTTTCCTTCAAATTAATATCCATTCCGATTTCGTTCAGTTGCTGAAATGGCCTTGAAGAATTTCGGTTAATTGAACTGACACGTATAATCGTGTAAATGGTACTACAAGCGTAACTAGTTTCTTTACTTTCATATTAACCTTTCCCCTTAAAACTAAAGAGATTTATACCTATGCATATAAAAAGATACATCTTTTATATGGTATTGGTTAAATTTGGATGAATATTATTTTATATTGAAAAAATAAATACGTCAAAATTATTTTAGGGAAATTATAAAAATCATATTATATATAGATTAACAAGCTAATGAAAAAATGCCCTCCTAAAACCGAAAAACGTGTTTCTATCTGAGAATTTATAAAAAATAATGACGTTTTTATTTCTATTTGTATGTGTAATAAATTACACCTATTTCCTTGAGAATTTTAAAGATTCTCATCCCCAATACCTTACGAGTTATTGCTACAGATCTTGGTTTTGTACAAAAAACCGATAGAAACCAAGAAAAAGATTTTATATCTTTTTATGTTTAGAGGCGTTAAAAAATTACTACACCTCCTTCATATACGTGTAATATACAGGGATTTATAACTGGATATAGAACATAAAAAAGAGATGTTTATATTATTAATAAAATGATATACATAAGTGGAGGGTTAGAAAATGAAAATTGCAATAGTCTGTTTCGATAACTTTACCGATATAGATGTTTTTCTACCATGGGATTTATTAAATCGTGTACGTTTAGTCGGTGGTATTTCCGATTGGGATGTCCAGCTTTTAGGGACGGAACAATCTCATATATCTATGTCTGGCTTGCGTATTCCCATGACAGGAAGCATATCTGATATCCCTTTTGCCGACGCTGTAATTTTTGCGAGTGGTAAAAGGGTAAAGGATTTATATAAAAATCAACAATATATTAATAGCATTCATGTAGATCCTCAAAGACAATTAATAGGATCTATGTGTTCTGGTTCACTACTATTAGGAGTTAAAAAATTACTAACTGGTAAAAAAGCTACTACATATCCCTCAGCAGTAGAACAGCTAAAAGAATTTGGTGTAGACGTTATTGAGAAAAGTTTCGTAAACGAAGGAAATATATCGACTGCTGCGAGTTGTTTTGCTGCTCAAGAACTATCGGCTTGGATTATAAGGACCCTACTTAATGAAGAAATGGTTGATATTGTACTAGAAACTGTTCAGCCAGTAGGAAAAGGTTTATATTTTTAATCTCAAATCAAGTCAAGAAATTGTGGTTGCTCCCCAAAAATGATAAAATAAGATTTTTGTTTCGAGTTAACACAAATTTCGTTCTAGAGTGCTATAAAACTTCAACTTGATGGTGGCGTGGTATGCACCATTTATAAATAAAAAAACCCGCGTATCATTCACGGGTTTTCTTCTTAATAACTAATTGCTATTGTACCTTCACCTGCATGTACCGCAAATGAAATTGGTAATGGATATAATTTGAAATCCATTTCAGGGAATGCTTGTCTAATATCTGAAATCCATTCTTCAGCTCCATCTTTATCGTTAGCATGGAACATGTGAAGTACTTTTGGTAATTCTTTTTCAAGTTCATTTTTAATGTATTCTCGACATTTTTGGATTTTACGTACTTTCTTTTCAAGTAAAAGCTCTCCACCTTTTACTTCTAATATTAAGTTGACACTTAATAAACTTCCAAGTAAAAATTGAACTCCCTTTACACGTCCACTTGCATAAAGGCCTTTTAAACTTTTCGGGAATACGTGGAAAGGTCTTCTTTTTTCATCTACTAATGTTGTGTGTATATCTTGTAAAGTCATACCATCATTGTATAACGATTTTGCTTTTCTAATTAGTTCGTCCATTGGATAACTTGTTGTTTCACTATCTAATACCGTTAATGGGAAACCTGCCATTTCTGCAGCTAACTTCATGTTTTGATAGGTTCCACTTACTTTTCCGCTAATAGCAACTGCAAATCCTTCTTCATATTCTTCTTTGCATTTCGAAAATAACTCTACCATTTCCCCTATGTTAGGTTGTGATGTAGTGACAGTTTTACCTTCGTTTAAAGCATTATAAACGCGCTCACGCACACCTTCTTCACAATCTTTGTACGACACACCATCAATAATAACTTCAATTGGGATAACAAAGTTATCTCCTTCTGTTGTAAAACTCGCAGTTGTACTATCAGTAATCCAAGCAACACGCTTCATGTTGTTCCTCCCTTAATTCAATTCCTCTTTTCTAATTTTTCTATATATTTATGTTATGAAAAGAGAATATCCCTGTAATAGTAACAGGACTTTATTGTTTTGGCTATAGTAGATAGATGATAAATGTGAATATTTCTTGTCTTTTTCACAAATTAAAAAGAAAATCAAGAAATTAGCTTGATTTTCCTTTTATCCTACATTATTTAAAAGTTTCATTATCTAAAATCACAACATAATCATTTGTTAATCGTCCGGCTTCTTTCGTATAACTAACAAGTCTTTGTACATTATCACAGCTAAGTTTTGCACCCCATACGAGTAATGGTACACCGATAAAGTCGATGTGAAACCTTCTAGAAAACAGACCGCCAAAAGTCATTGGTAAAGGTACTGTTGGTGATGTATTAGAAAAAACAATCTTTTCATGACTTTGATAATGTTTTTGCAGAATCTCTCCTAAATGCTTCATCGCAGGTACAACGATTTTTGATGCGCTGCATCCAATCGTATAAACCGGGTTACCATTTTCATCTACTCCATGAAAAATAATTTTCCCCATATCTTCAGTTTTCAATTTATTAAAGTAATCCACATTTAATATTTCTTCTTTTGTTAGCTTACGATCCGTTGGTAATTTATTTAAATGATAAGCTGCTGCAAGTGCAGTTGAATGCGTTCCGCCGAAATCCGTGTAAATGAATATCATATGATCATCCCTTGTTATAAAAGTTCAATGTTATTTAGTATTACCGTTCACAGCATTGATAAACAAGAGATGAATGTATTTATACTTTTTTATTAATGTATTATTCATTTCCGATTATACTATTGTCTATTTATTATGTTACACCATGTAATAGCTATAAGCTTATTTATAAAAGTAAAAAGACGTACTTTTGACTCGTACGTCTTTTATCATCTTTATTCAAAATAAATGTATACTTTAACACGTATGAATTGTTAGTTATCAATAGTTTCTATTCTTTTAGAATCTGTCTCATTAAATACTTGAATTTTAAATTTAGCAGCTAGCATAATAGTGATTTTATAAATAAAGTATCCAAGAATACAACCTATAACGTTACATATTACATCATCAATATCAGTAACTCGTCCCATTCCACTAAATAAAGACTGAATTAATTGTAGCAATTCAATACTAGTTGATATAGAAAATCCTAATAAAATTGTATTTTTGAATTTTTTATATTTATCCCATAGGATTGGTGCTAAAAATCCTAAAGGCATTAATAATAAAATATTTCCGCCTACATTTCTTATAATTAGACCAATCATAAATAGGGCATCTCCATCATAAGCACTACCAATTTGATTGATGTCTTTAATAATTGATGCAAATGGTATTATATTGACCGAGCGATTCAGATTTTCAATATTAGAAGGAAAACCGATTGGTAAAGGGAATAAAGTTACTGCAACAACCATACAATTAAATAACAAATAACCCCTAAAATAATAAACAAGCTACCGTTGATCATATACAAATTGTTAACACATCCTTTCATATGAATTAATAATTAAAATTTATAACTATATAGTAATGTTTTTTAATTTAAAAATCCATATATCCATATGTAATCGTACAGAATTAGAAAACCCTTTATTTAGTAAATAAAGGGTTTCTCGTTAACTAAAATACTTTTCAAAACAAAAACAATCATGCACTCGTTTAAATTGTTTTCTTATGTCTTCTTTATTTTCACCTGTATAATGAGCAAATGTTTGAACTGGATATAACTGATCTATATTACTTTTCATTACACCTTTTATCTCGTCTGTATGATCGCTATATACGTGTAAATAGGAATCTACTTTTACAAATCCGTTCTTTTCATACCATCCATGTACCCATAGATTGTCCCTAGTCCATGCTTCTAGGCGATTTAGGTTACGTTCATTCGCTAACTTCTCCGCTTCCTTTAATAGCTGATTACCAATTTTCATTCTACGGAAATCCGGATGAACTGCAATATGCCAAATCATACCACCAAGACCAGTTCCTCTTGAACAAACTGTACGTTCTTCTAATTCATATTCGATATCTATTAAACCTACAATTTGATTTTCATATACAGCTACTAGTTCAATAGCCGGATGTTCATATCTTTCCTTTTCTCTAAATACATTATCGTAATAAGCTGTATCTAAAAAAGATAACACACGGCAACGTACCCAACCGGTTTCATCCTCTTTTCTATACGCTCTAATTTCTATATCCATATAATTAAAAACCTCCTTCTATTTCTATCATTAATTTTTCGGGTCCTGCTTCTTTATTTGATGGAATAACTAATGTAATTCCTAAGTCTGGATATACGGCCGAACGAAAACTGACGCCTGGGTCATATCCCATTACATGATATTTGAATATCTTGTTTTCTCTTGTTTCAATCCATATTCCATATCCATAAGATTGATTATTATTTACTTGGATGTGAGGAGTTAAAAGTATTTTTGTATATTCTTGGCTTATAATTTCATAGTTAAATAACGCTTCCCAAAACTTCAGCATGTCTGACGCAGTAATAAAAGCTCCACCATCCGAACCACCTTTTATCGGAATAGAGTAAGCATTTGTTCTCCATGTCTGGCTAATTTCATCTTTTATATATCCGAGAGCTGTCTGCCTTGGTAATCTATCTAAAGAAAAATAGCCCGAATGATTCATACCAATTGGATTAAATATGTTTTTTTCTATATACTCCGTAAATTTAAGTCCTGTCTGTTCTTCGATTATTAATCCCAGTATGATAAAACCTGCATTGTTGTAGTGAAACTTACTTCCTGGTGCATACATCATATCTCTGTTTTGAAATAATGGTAAAAAGTCTTTTAAACTTTTTAATAAATACATAGGTGTTTGTTTCCAAAGATCTTCGAAGTTATCCATAATACTTTCATCAAAATAATCTGGAATACCCGAACTATGCGTCAAAAGGTGATGTATTGTAATATCTTCATTAAAGTTTGGAAAGTTAACACTTAAACACTCTTTTAACTTTGTTTGAAAAGTAATTCCCCCATTTTCAACAAGTTGACAGACACCGATAGCTGTGAATATTTTACACCCAGAGGCAATTCCAAACCTAGTTTGTAGCGTATTGTTTATACACTCATTTCGATTTGCATAACCAAACGCTTCTTCATAAACTATGCCCTTTTTTTCTTTCACTAAAATTACCCCAGAGAAATCTATATGACGATATGTTTCTTTTACAATGTTATCTATTTGATCTTTTGTTTTCATTACAAAAATCACCCTCGTTTATCAATATTGTTCTCCTTTCTTATATTTCCATATATAGGAGGGATAACCCTCCTATTGAACATCGTAAGATTTAAATCAAAACTAAGAGAATTATTTCGAATGTATTGATTCAGAAGAATGCACTTTAGAATGTGATGGCAATAAAGTAAACACACACAAGATGATAGTAATAAATAACATTACTAAAGAACCTATAATAACCACAAGTTGTATAGAAATAAATTGAGTGGCAACTCCGAACAAAATCGTAATTAAAATGGTGATACCTGCAATAAATAATCCATATATGCTCCCAATCCGTCCCATTATATGGACAGGGACATTATTTTGATAAAAGGTATTAAACCCTGTATTTGCATATGCCATAGAGAAAGATAAAATAAAAAATCCGATAGCAGCTATTAAAAACCCATTTGAAAAAGCATAAATTATATAACCGATTGCGATGAAAAATGATCCTATTCCAATTAAAAATGAAGGTGTTAATTTTTTTGATAAAATTGTATTTGTTATTGCTCCTAAAATAAATCCGGCTCCAGCAATACTAACTAAAAAACCATATTCACTATCTGTTAACAATAAAACTTCTTTCGCAAATGACAATTCAAGTGAATCATTTGCGGCAGTTAACACTATCATCCCTTGAAATAAGAAGTACACGAAAACGATATACAAAGATTTTTTACTGAAATTTAAAACGATGGTCCAATCTTTTTTTAGTACAGCTAGAGACAACCTGTCATTTGATGTATGAATATCAGGTTTTTTATCAAGATTAGGTAGTAGCAAGGTAATTACTCCTGATAAGAGAAATGCTATGGCATTCATATATATAGCAAACTCTGGTGTACTTGCTATTAACAATGCTCCCGCTATCGATGGACCAATTACAGAGGCACCAGACCCTATTAAACTACGCAATGAGTTGAAACGTTGTCTTTGTTCAACTGGTATTAATTTCGTCATATACGTCATCGCAGTTGGCTCATAAATTGCATTGGGCATACTAATAAAGAATACGAATACATAAACGATCCAAAGTGATGGAAGTAATGGTAAAATAGCGATAAATACCGCGCGATATATATCGAGGTGAATCATTAATTTTCGTTTATTTAAACGATCAATCATACTTCCTGACCAAGCGTTTGTAAATAGAGTAGCTAATGGTTTAATTACATATAAAGTAGCAACAGCTAAGGCTGAGCCACCCATATGATAGACAAGTACATTCAGTGCTATTAAGTAAATCCATGCCCCTAAATTTGCAATACCAACTCCGGACAGTAGTAATAAAGGATATTTCCAATCTTTAAGTAAGTTTTTCATTTTTGGCCCCCGCTTTCCAAATTGTTTTAAACCAATAAAAAAATCCCACCCCCAAGACTTTTAATCTTAGGGACGAGATTTATTATCGCGGTGCCACCCTAGTTTGTTAATATGTCACCATATTAACCTTATCTGGTACTGCATTTTCATTCATGCTTATACCATAGCTCTATAACGGGAGCTCCCGTCACACCACCCTCTATTAATAGATTCCGATGCGCTGCTCAGAGGCTTGGTTCAATAAAGAATTTTTACTCCTTTTCAGCTAAATGGAGCTCTCTGTGAAAAATTCATCTTATTTACTCTTCTCTTCACTGCATTTGATTTTTTCCATATTATCACAATTTACTTTAACTGTAAATACAAAATAATCAGATATTTATAGTTGCCTCATTTTTGCTTTTCGACCAATTCGGCATATGAAACGCATTAGCTTTTTATGAAGATAAGGAAATAAGGTAAAGAATACGTCCATTGTTTTTTTAAACGGCATTGGACATATAACTAATTTATTTTTATGAATAGCTTTCAGTGCAATTTCAGCAAACTTGTCTGCTGAAATCGGCTTATTTGTTTTTAGTTGTTTTATGGCCCTTATTCATATTAATTGCAATTGATTTTTCAAATATGGGTGTATCTACAAAAGTTGGACAAAGTACACTTACATTTACACCGTATTCTTCTGCCTCATAATGTAATGACGTTGTTAAACCGACGATAGCATGTTTTGTTGTTGCGTACGCGGTACAAAGTGGAGCAGGTCCTAAACCTGTTGCAGACGCAGTATTAATGATATGACCAAATCCTTGTTTTTTCATGAATTGGTAAGCCAATTGTGTCCCGTAAATTACTCCTAATAAATTTATTTCAATAATATGTTTCCAATTATCTAAAGACATATCGAATACTTCTCCATACATAGCAATCCCAGCATTATTAAACATATAATCAATTCTACCAAACTCATTAACTATTTTTATAATAAGTTCCTCTACGGATTCAGCGTTAGTAACATCTAAATATTCGAACCTAGCTAGTTGATTATTATTTTTTATATTATTCACAAGCTCTTGACCACTTGTTTCATTAATATCTGCGATAATTACAAATATATCTTTATTTGCTAATTGAATAGCTAAAGCTTTACCGATACCAGAAGCTCCGCCAGTTATAATTGCGACTCTTTGTTCACCCATATAAAAAACCTCCTGTTGTTAATACATATAATGAAAACGGACGAGTGTAAAGATTTGAACAATCGTTCTAATTCGCTTGTAATGCTACGCATGTTTGTTTGAAATAGAAAGTAAAAAAATCGTAATGGCTTCATTAAATAAAACTTCTAATTTCTCTGTTTCAAATGAATGAATGAATTGACATAATCCACCTAGCCATGAACCTAATAAAAGACTTGAATCCTCAACATTTTCTATATAAAATTCACCACTTTGTATACCTTCATCCAAAATTTTTTGATATGTTTTTAAAGGGATAACAGCTAAACCATAGAGTTGTTGAATTGTAGAAGGGTTCGCGCTCGGATCAGAGGCAAGTTCTTGTCCTGCTCTTAATAATGGCGTTTTGTAATTATAAAGTACAAATTTAGCTATCCCATATAATTTCCCAGTAGCGTTTGTATACTGTTTTTCTGCTATTTCCCATTTATCGTGCCAATTTCTCATACTGTCTTTAGCTAAATAAACAAATAATTCTTCTTTATTTTTATAATGGTAATATATATGTCCTTTACTATAACCAGAGGCTTTTGCAATGTTATCAATTGAAGTTCTTGTATATCCTTTTAAGGAAAATAATTCTGTCGCCTTCTCTGCTATTATTTCTTTGGCTAAATCGCTATCGTATCGTCTTTTATTCAATGTAGACTCCTTCCGTCGTTTCATACAAAAATTTGAACAGTCGTTCTAATTTCAATATATGTAGGTTTTTCTGTTTTAGTAACTGTTAAGTTTATTATTTCTCCTAAAAATTACGGTGCGTGAAATTACTTGAATCATAAAAAAAAGAGTCTATTATATATAGACCCTTCATATTTCCTGAATTAATTTGTATTTGCCTCTGCTAACGGTTGTAACGGTGGTTCTAATTCTAGTTCTAATATATCGCCTTCTTGTATAGCTTGTCCTTTTTCAATACTTTGATTTGTTACATAACCCGTACCTGAAGTTTTTAAATCTAATTTTAATAGTTTAGAAAAATACATAACATCACGCATGGACCAACCTTGTAAATTGGGCATTGTTGCGTTGTTTCCTAATAAAAATATACGATCACCTTCACTCATTACTTCACCAGACTGCGGATATTGTTTTTTAATTTTTCCTTCTCCTAAAATTATCGGTTGGAGTTTCTCTTTTTTTACATTATTCTCTACCGTATCTATTGATTGATTCACATAGTTTTGCACTTTTAATTGGGATTTTTTCGTTGCATCGGTCATTTGTTGTTCTGTATATGGTTTCACCTTTAAATATTCAAGGCTATTTTTCACAACTGGTTTAAATATTTCAGCGAGCGGCTGAGCTCCATATTCATCTCCCTTTAACTTTGGCTGCTTAATAGCTAAGTATACAATTAACTCTGGGTCATCAATTGGAGCCATACCTAAAAATGAAAAAATATAATTTTCTTTTCCTTCCATATATCGTCCATTTTCAGGATTCGGAATTTGCGCTGTTCCTGTCTTGCCTCCTATTGGGTAACCATCGACTTTATACATTGTACCTGTACCTTTTGAAGACATAATAACACGCTCCATTAAGTCTCTTACCTTGTCCGCAGTCTCTTTTTTTATCGGATTGCCAACTTCTTTCGGTTGATTTTCCATAATAACTTGCTTGTTTGTTGGATTTACAACTTTGTCAACGATATATGGTTGCATCATTTTCCCGTCATTTGCTATAGCGGTTGCAGCTTGGATTAATTGAATTGGAGTTACTGTAGAACCTTGTCCGAAAGAAGATGTTACTTGTTGAATTTGTGTATTTAATAATAAAGTATTTTTACTTTCACCAGGTAAATCTATTCCCGTTTTTTGGTTAAAACCAAATTTATTCATATATTGCTTAAATTTATTTGGTTTTAATAACTGATCTTCTAAAATAGAAAAAGCTACGTTTGATGACCTTTCAAAACCTTCATCAAATGTTATAGATCCCCATCCAAACCCACCATTATGATCTTTTATATCCGATGAACCTACTGAATACTTGCCGGATTGAAAATATTCTTTCCCGTTATATACACCTTCATTGATTGCTGCAGCTAACGTAAATACTTTCATCGTTGAACCTGGTTCATATGCATTTGCGATTGGATCATTTAAAAAGTATTCAATATCCCCTTTATTAGGATTAAAACTAGGTTTACTAGACATAGCTAAAACTTTCCCCGTCTTTGGATCCGCTATAATACCTACTAACATAGAAGGGTCATAGTGCTCTTGCGCCTTATTCATCGCTTCTTCTAAAAAACTATTAATTTGTTTATCGAGCGTAAGATATACGTTATTTCCATGTTTAGCGGGTTCAATTTTTCCTATATCATTTGTAAGCGGGATACTTCCTCGCGCTCCCACATATTCTATATTCCCATTTGTCGAGCGCAAATATTTATCTAAACTTTTTTCAAGCCCAAACTTCCCTTCTGTATTTCCTTTATCGTCTGGTCTAGCAAAACCAAGTATATAAGATGCAAAATCTTCATTTGGATACACTCTTGCTTTCTCAGGCATAAAAGAAACACCTGGGATTTTCAATTTTTTAATTTGTTCTTTCTTTTCCCTAGACAAATTCCGGCCAACTTTTCCGATTTCAACTTGCGTACGCCCTTCATGGAAATTCTTTAACACATCTTCTTTATTAATTTCAAGCGCATCAGCTAATTGCGCTGCGGTTTCATCTTTATTTTTCAATTTGCCATTACCTTTCAAATTCACAACAACACGATACGTTGTTGAATCTTGAACGAGCACTTTTCCAGTTTGATCATAAATCGTGCCACGATTCGCTTCCAAAACACCATTTTTATTATGTTGTTCAGTTGCAAGATCCTTTACATTCACATTATGCACGACCCCTACTGCTTGAATATAGAAAAAACGCAAAAGCATAATAAGAAACAAAACAATAAAAGCAATCATAAAATACCGCGCGCCTTTATTCGTTTGAAGTTTATGCATATTTCGCTCCTTTCTTTCACCATTAATTACTACAAAGATGTGCTACAAAATATGTAGTTTTTACTTTCAATACTATATGTTTCGAAGTTTTCGTATGAATTCCTTTAAAACAGTGTGAAACTAGTTATAGTTATTGTCAGTTATTTAAATACTTAAAATACAGTACGTGAAATTTAAGAATATTCATTCTTTTTTTGCATAACACTCAAATTGTTATTGCAAGTAATCTATTCACTTGTATACAACAAAAAATCCTCCTCTGAATTTCCAAAGGGGGATTTTTTCCTAAACTATAAAAGGCTAGTTATGAAATTTAAGCTACATGGTTATATTTCTCTAAAAAACGAATTCGTTTCGCTACGAATGCATACATTTTGAAAACAAGTTTTGCTATTGGTTCAAAAATACGTTTTTTCTGCAATAATAAACAGCTTGTTAAAATCGTTATGACAGCCGCACCCATTACATCTAAAGGAAAATGAACACCTACATACAAACGTGATATACAAACTAATACTGCCCACAAAAGTGCGATATATCTTAACTTTTCTCCTCTAAGAATAAACATGAATGCAATCGATAATACAAGTACAGAATGATCACTAACAAAGGATGAGTTTTCTGCGTGGGGTACTAATTGATTCACATCATATGATACAAAAGGACGTGGATGATAGTATACTAAATGAATAAAAACATTTACTAGCAATGCAATTATTACTGAAAGTGTCGTATACAACACTGTATATTGTTTTCTTATCGCATTCTCTTTCTTTCCGTTATGAAACCATAAGATAAGCATGAATAGAATAGCCACATATGCAGCACTATTTGTAATAGCAATCATTACCTTATCTAAGAGTACAGATGTACCTGCTAAATTGTTTATCCATTGAAATACTGGTAATTCACATTACTCTCTCCTTATAATTTCTTATTTCACTTGAAATTAAGATACAAGTTTACTTGATTTACACAGTATACAACATTTACACACATTTAGATTTTCACTTTATTCATGTTACTATTTTTCATTTGACAATTATGTAACTATTTACACGCATTAAAAATATATATGATGGAAAAACCTTTAAAATCATATAACCCACTAACTAAAAGTGTATATATTACATAACATATACATATAAAAACATAGGTTATTAAATCATATTTTTATTCCATACGTAGAGCGATATTACCAAACTGTTCTCCCTGCTCCATACGTCTTAACGCTTGAATCGCTTCTTCCAACGAATAAACTTTATCCATAATTGGTTTAATCTTATATTTCTCTATAAACTTAATCATTTCATTAAATTCTTCACTGCTACCCATAGATGTCCCCATAATATCGATTTGATTATAAAATAACGCTCGTAAAGGTAATTCAATTTTATCTCCGGAGCTTGCACCAAAATTAACAATTCTCCCATTCGGTTTTAATACATCAAAGTATTTTAAGAATGTTGCTGGACCTATACTATCAATTATTAAATCTACTTTTCTTTCGCATAAACTCTCTTCCCAATTTCCAGAACTATTAAAAGAAAAATCTGCGCCATATGCTTCGGCAAATTTTCTTTTGTTCTCTACCCTTGAAGTAACACTTACTTTTGCGCCAATTGCTTTTGCAAATAACATAGCAAATGTCGCTACACCGCCGCCTATCCCAGGAATTAAAACATGTTCCCCACGCTTTAATCTACCCTTTGTAAAAAGCGCTCTATATGCAGTTAGTGCCGATAAAGATAGAACGCCAGACTCTTCCCAAGTAAGATATGACGGTTTTCCTACTACATTTTCAGCGGGCACTATTACATATTCAGCAAACGTTCCATCTTTTGGTCCCCCTAACACCTCTGGTAACTCTGGTACTTCGGCAATATTATCCCATCCAATACTAGGATTAATAATGACCTCGGTTTGTAATAAATCAGCTGAAACACCTTCTCCTATTTCTGTAACAATACCTGCACCATCTGACCCTATTACTAACGGTAGATCCATTTCTTTTCTATTGTTTATAATAAATAAATCCCTATGATTTAATCCTGCTGCTTTTAACTTTACTTTTACTTCCCCGGCATTAGGATTTGTTTCAGATGAAAGTTTATATTCTAATCCCTCTACCCCTTTTTTATATTGATGTACAATAGCTTTCATTGCTTCATTCCCCCTTAATATTTTCAATGTACTAGAAATATCGAAATAAATAAACTAATCTGTCTCTAATAATTAGATGTATATCGTTATGACAAAAGAAAAAATCCCTCCCTATAAATAACGCAGGAAGGGATTTTTTAAATTTTTTCAGATAAAAATCTGTAATGTTAATTCTTTTGAGTTTTAGCTAATTCTAATATCTTTTGAATAAATGGTGCTTTTGCATTTGTATAAGAAACACGATCAAAAGGATATGTAGCTGCAAGTCTCTCTTTTAGTTCTCTATATTCTTTACGTGCCCATTCATGCTTTATTAGAAAGTCTCGAAATAAAAGATTGTTTTTCCATTCGTCACTATTATAAATATAAACATGTAAATGATGAGTACCTGCTCTCCATTTTCCCTTTCTAAAAAAACGCCAATTAGGTGTTTCTTTTGGAACATACTCATATCCGATTTTTAATAGATCATCAATCCACTTTTCGATAATTTGCAAATCTGTTACGCCAATCATCATATCAATTAAAGGTTTCGCTCCTAACCCTTGTACAGATGTGCTCCCTATATGTTCAATAGCAATACAATCTTCCCCGAATAAAGAAATAAATTTCTCTTTTTCTATTAAATACTCTTCGTGCCACTCTTTTTCATATGGTTTAATAACGATTTGTTGTTCCATTTTATCCACCTTTTTATAATTATTTATTATTATATTTATATAAATTTCATGTGATTCACATAGGATTTTTACAAAACGTGTCGAATACTGAAATATATAACTTAATTATAATAAATGCGAGGTATAATATGAAAGATATTCCAGTTGAAATTCAGTTAAATCAAGTTACATTCCAGTTAAAAGAACATCATAAATTTGATTGGCTATTGAAATTAGGAACCGTATTTGCAGTTTTTGACCAGCAAGATTCAGGTAATATAAGTTTTGGTGTTGAAAAAAATGGCCATAAAAAATTCATTAAATACGCAGGGGCACAAACAATTGCATACGAAGGAACAATAAACGACGCTATTGAACGTTTGAAAAATTCAGTTTTCCTATACGAGGAATTAAAACACAACTCGCTTATAAAACTAATTGAACACTTTCCAGTTCAATCTGGATATGTATTAATTTTCGATTGGTTTGATGGTGAATGTCTTCATTCGCACTGGAGTTTCCCGCCTCCTGAAAAATATAAAAATCCAAACTCTCCATTTTATAAATTTAAGCATTTACCTGTTAGAAAACGAGTTCAATCCTTAAATTCCATTTTTTCTTTCCATACATATGTCGAAAAGAAAAAATATGTAGCGATAGATTTTTATGATGGTAGTATTATGTATAATTTTAATACAAATGAAACGAAAATTTGTGATATTGATTTATATTCTAAAAAACCATACGTAAATAAAATGGGAAGATTATGGGGTTCCTCACGTTTTATGTCTCCTGAAGAATTTGAGCTAAACGCTATAATTGATTCGAGAACAAATGTATTTAATATGGGGGCAATGGCTTTCGCGATTTTAGGTGGTGGAAAAGATCGCTCCTTTACAAAATGGGAAGCAAGTAGGGATTTATATGAAATAGCGTATCGCGCAGTAAATGAAAATCGAACCGAACGATATGCATCAGTTAAAGAATTTTATGAAGAGTGGGTAAACGTGTCGAATACTAAAAAGATATAAATCTATATTATTCAAACAAATATATAGTTTATACTATTATCATGATAATATATATGAAAAGGAAATTAAAAATAACGAGGCAAATATTATGAACTTTGTGTATATCAATCAACACGTGTTAAATAACCTTCTATACATTTTAAGTAGCATATTTATTTTTTATTTTATATATGAAAGCGGGCGCAATTTGAAGAAATATAAAAAACTACTTATTATACTTTGTACGAGTATCCCTCTTATTTTATGTATGCGCTATCCTATCTATATGGATGAAAATTGTATTCATGATTTAAGACAAATACCGGTTATAGTAGGTACGCTTTATGGTGGCTTCCCTGTCGGTATAACATTGTTTGCTATTTTATTAATTACAAGATTTTCATTTTATGGATTTAGTATGTTAACAATAGTAGTGTATGGAACAATGTTTATCATTACAGCATTCGCATCCGCAAAATTTAATACGTATAATAGAAAAATTAAAGTAGCTTATGCAATGTTTTTAACATTTTTCTTAGCAATATTTACAACTGTAATTGTATTAACTTTATCAGATTTTGAAGTGAATAATTTGTACATCATTTATTTCATAATATTACCAACCGTTTTAATGTTGTTTGTAGTTTATTTTAATGAAGTTTTAAAAGATGCAGTATGCATGCGATCAAAGTTAATTAAAATGGAAAAAATGGAGATTGTTAGCCAACTCGCTGCTAGTATATCGCACGAAGTAAGAAATCCCTTAACTGTTGTAAAAGGATTTACACAACTTTTAAAAACACCAAATTTAACTCCAGAATCAAGAGACGAGTATATTAAGCATATACTCGAAGAGTTACATCACGCCCAAGGAATTATTGATGATTATTTAACGTTTGCCAAACCTGCTTCAGAAAAATTAGATGAGATTTCAGTAGAACAAGAATTAAATCGAGTTATTAATATGATCTTACCTTTATGTAATATGAATACAATACATATTACAAAAGATTTCTCTACGGCAACAATAGTTGGTAATAAACAGCACTTTCGGCAATGTTTTTTAAACTTATTAAAAAATGGTATTGAAGCAATGCCTAATGGCGGTACTTTAAATATCTCCTCTTCTATTAGTAATAATAAAGTTATCATACGAATTGAAGATAGCGGAATTGGTATGTCACAAGAGCAAATAAATCGATTTGGCGAACCGTATTTTAGTACAAAAACGAAAGGTACAGGTTTAGGTACAATGGTTACTGTTAAGATCATTGAAACGATGCAAGGTAATTTAAAAATCCGAAGCGTTATGAATAAAGGTACTACTTTGACAATTACATTTCCGAAATGTAATACAAACGCATCTAACAATAAATAAAAAAGGAGCAATTATGCTCCTTTTTTATCTGTTTCGATACATAAGTATCTTCTATGTTTTTTAGTTTTACATTTGTGGAGACTAACTAAAAATTAGTACCCTCCGCCCCAGCAGCTGCATCCAACGATAATTAATAAAATAAATAACACAACTAATAAAGCGAAACCTCCACCAAAACCACAAGAACCACCGTAACTCATATTTTCTCCTCCTTTTGGTTTGAAAACTAATAGGTAGTTGATCATTTTAACTGGTTCGTATTATACATTATGTAAATATCCCTTTTTTGAGCATGTCTATATAAAAATAAGTAAAAGCACTCATTTGAGAGTGCTTTAAAATGGATACCAAAAATTTTGAAATACATGTAACTTTACATATACTGCAGCAATTAAAATAAAAATACCTACAAATAAAGCAATGAAATCCTGGCTTTTCGCTTTATTTGTATAGAACCACGTACGTGTATCCTTCTTTCCGAACCCTCTTAAATCCATTGCGTTTGAAACTGTATCGATTCTCTCTAAAGAATAAATAATTAAAGGCCAAAAAATTAAGACACGGTTTTGCATGCGGATCCATAAACTTGCTTCTCCTTTTTCGAAAGCTACTCCTCTCGCCTCTTGGGCATGTTTAATAACTTTATATTCGGACTGAATATCAGGTATATAACGTAATGCAATATTTATCGCATAAGTAATTTTATAATGAATTCGAAATTTACTTAAGCTACTCACAAATTTGCTTGGATCAGTCGTATAAATAAAAATAAGTGTAAATGGTAATAACGTAAAATACTTTAACGAAAGTGTAGCTGCATAAAATAATGTTTCGTATGTAATTGTTGCATATCCAATATACATAAATGAAGTATACGATCCAGTTAATTCAGATCCATGGGTTGGTGTAATAAATAAGATCATGACAGAATTTAATAAACTAAATGTAAATATAACAGTAAAAACAATAAAAATTTTACGAAATGGAATTTTAGCAACTAAAAGTCCGATACATCCAATTATAAATACGAATAGCAATACGCGAAAATCAAAAAATAAAAAGGTAAGCGTCATACCAAAAATAAAGAACAACAATTTCACTGCTCCGTCCATGCGATGAAAATATGTATTATACACCTTCCTCCCTCCTAATAACATCAAAATAAAGTTCCATAAACCTTTCAGGATTTGCAATACCACTAAATTTAACGAGTTTAAATAAAGAACTCTCCTTTAAGTTCGCTCTTTTTAACGTTTCTGGATGACCTAATACAATGGATGCGGTATGATTCGCAATAATTCTCCCTTCGTGTAAAACTATCGCCCTGTCTGCATATTCCAATGCGAGATTCATATCGTGTGTGATAAAAATAAATGATATTCCCTTTTTAGCTAATTTTCTAATAAACGACATAAACTGTTTATAATGATAATAATCTTGTCCCGCTGTCGGTTCATCTAATATGATAAGTTTTGGATTTGCTGTTAGTACAGATGCAATCGTTAATCTCTTTTTTTGTCCATAACTTAACGCTTGAATTGGCCAATTTCGAAATGTATACAAACCACAAATTTTTAACGCTTCCTCCGCTCTAAACTTAATTTCTTCCTTTGAAACCTTTTGTAATTTTAATGTGAATGAAACCTCTTCTATAACAGTAGGTTGTGTAATCATGTGATTTGGATTTTGCATGACATAAGATATAATCTCACCGCGTTTACGTATAGACCAAGAATTGATATTTACTCCATCAATTAAAATCCTGCCATTTTTTGTTTTGTTTATTCCTATAAGACTATGAGCTAATGTTGATTTTCCAGCTCCGTTATGGCCCAAAAGTGCTACAATTTCTCCTTCATATATGGATAAATTTACATTCTCTAATACTTTTTGTTTATTAGGATATGAAAATGATAAATTCTCTACTTTCAATAATTCTTTTTTTGTAGGAGTATCTTTACAAAAAGCTTTTTTCTCCATCCACTCTTTTATTACACCACTAATACTTTCCTTATGAAGATTTTCAAGTGGATATATTACGTCATTATTACTATCAAAATGTAATCTTTTTAATCCTTCTATGTACATAGGTTCTCTTAATCCGATTGAGGGTAATATATTTGACGCTAAAATCTCATCTGGTGTCCCTATCGCAACAATTTCCCCTTCATCAATTAAAATAATTTTATCTAAATCCAGATTTAACATTTCTTCTATTCGATGTTCAATAATTACAATTGTTTTATTATATTGCTTATGTATATTTTTAATAAGTTCAATTGTATGTAAGCTGCTAGCTGGATCTAAATTTGCTAACGGTTCATCGAACAATAATATAGGAGCATTTGTTGTTAACAAACCCGCTAAAGAAACAGTTTGTTTTTGCCCTCCAGATAATTCATGCGGACTTTGTTTATGAAAAGTATGCATCCCTACCTTTTTTAATGACTCCGAGACAATCTTTTTCATTTCATCCTGATTTACACATTCATTTTCTAAATAAAAGGCTACATCTTCTTCTACTGTAAGACCAATAAATTGTGCATCTTGATCTTGCAAAATTGTGCCTACATGTTTACTCAGTTCAAAAACACTCTTTTTCCTCGGATCTTTTCCAGCAATTAAAATATTACCAGTACTAGTCCCTTCATAAGAAAATGGGATTAGCCCATTCATACAATGAGCTAATGTTGATTTCCCTGAACCACTTCGTCCAGCAATTAGCACTTTTTCCCCAGGATATATATGAAATGTAATGTCTTTCACAGTAGGCTGCGCTGCATGCTTATATTGAAAGTTGAATTGTTCAAAAGAAATAATTGGTTGCATTTTAATATCCCTACTTTTCAATTTTTAAATGTGTATGTTTCTTATTTGATTTAGCTAGGCCTATTGTAATTGGCAATCCAAGAACTAAAAATACAATAACGTCAGCAATTGTTGCACCTAACACTTGTATAACAATTTTGTCAAACGGTTCTCCCATTACAATAATATCGAATGCCCCAGCAAATATAATAGCAATGACAATTCCAATTAAGCCAGTAATGGCTAAATAAGAAATATCTCCCTTATTATATGTCCCGTTTTTCACACTAAAGCCAACTCTTTTTTGAATGAACCCCATTGCAAAGCCGATAATGCCGGAACTAAAAACCCAGCCCCACCAAATACCCCAGCCAGCAATTGTATCTGTTACAGTATGACCGATAAGTCCTATTAACAGCCCTGCCACTGGACCAAATAACGCTCCAAAAACGGTTAAAATAGCTAATGCAGGTTTAATAAATGTATTTGGTGCAATAGAAAATCCCCAAAGTCCTAATATCCCGTATAATGCTGCTCCAATTCCGATTGCCACTACTAATTTTGTTGATAATTTGTTCATAACAATTCCCCCCTCTTAATAGTCAACTTTTATTACTCTATATTTATTTTGAAAATGAATTATGCATCGACACTCCCTTTCTATACAACAAAAAATGACCTCTTACATAAGAGGTCATTTTCTTTCACATTTAAGAATCCTCTTATCTTCCAAAAAACACATCGTGTTCTCCGCGGAATTAGCACCTTCCTATACATTTACATAGGGGTTGCTGAGGTTTCATAGGGCCGTTCCCTCCACCTCTCTGGATAAGTATTAATTTGTAATTCGTATTATGGCATTAAACAATATAATTTTCAACACTTTTCTAATTATTTTTATTTTTTGTTTAACAGTACATTTAAATCATTGTATTTTTATCGGAATTATGAAATAATGAATTCAAAATAGTTACGGGAGGAATATACGATGAAAGTAATTGGTTTAATTGGCGGACTAAGTTGGGAATCTACATCATTATATTATAAACATATTAATACACTTACACTCTCTCAATACGATCAAAATGCAAAGCTTGTTTTATATAGCATGGACTTTGGTGAAGTAACGACTTTATTACAAAATCATCAATATGAAGAAGTGAAAAACGAATTAGTTACTGTTGCAAAGAAGGTTGAAAAATCCGGAGCTGAATGTTTATTAATGTGTTCCAATACGGTCCATCTATTTGCTGAAGAAGTAGAAAGTGCAATATCCATTCCACTTCTTCACATAGGTGATGTAAGTGCTAAAGAAATGGTAGAACAGAATATAAAGCGTATCGGATTATTGGGTACGAAACAAACGATGGAACAAGACTTCTATAAATCACGTCTAGCAAACTATAACATTGAGACAATCATCCCAAATGAAGAGGAAAGAAATTTTATTCATCATGTTATTTTAAATGAATTAAGTAAAGGAATTATTTCAGAAACATCAAAAGAAAAGCTATTACAAATTACAAAATCATTAATTCAAAATGGCGCAGAAGGTATACTACTAGGCTGCACTGAAATACCATTGCTCATTTCCCAAGACGACCTTACTGTTCCTGTTTTTGATACTGCTTTTTTACATGCAAATACTGCTGTGCAGTTTGCAGGATAATCATATAAAAGCATAAAGGTAGAGCCCCTATGCTTTTATATTGTCTAAACTATTTAATTAAAAGAGATGTAATCACGGTAATTGCTTCTTTTGAACCACCGCATTCTAAAAAACTTTCATTCAGTTTTCGTATACCATGCTTATACTTTTCATTTAAAAGTACGTCTGTTACCGCTTCTTTTAAACTTTGTACATTAACATGCTCTTTCAATAACCTATGTGCGGCTTCCAGCTCAGTTAATCTTTGTGCTATCATCGGTTGATCTTTATCATGTGGAATGATGACAAATGGGACATTAAAATAAATAGCGTCGTGTACACTGTTCATGCCACCATGTGTAATAAAAACATCTGCTTCATTTAATATTTCTGATTGGGGTACGTATGAAGCAATTATAAAATTGTCTGGCGCTTTCTTAATTTTAGAACGATCATTTCTATCACCAATTGCCATTACAACTACCCCTTTAAAATCTGAGAAAGTATCAATACAAGTATTAAAGAATGGTTCAAGTCCTTCAAGCAGTGTCCCCATTGAAATATAAATAACTTTCTTACCTTCTAAGCAATTCAAGTGGAAACTCTACATTTGTTTTACGCTTTGAAATACTTGGTCCAATAAAAATGTTATTTTCTCCAAACAAATCGCTATTAGGTTGGAAGTAACGACTTGTGTACACAAGAGTAATATCTCCCTTGTTATGCATAAATTGAAGATTGTTTTTAGGCTTTACTCCAAATTCATGTTCCATTCGATATAGTAACTGTTCAGAAATTTCATCAGGTTGGAATGGTATTTCTGCATTAGGATGAAAAGGTAAAGTCTCCAAAAATTCAGTAGGAATTAAAAATATAGGAGAAGAAACTATGCCTGGAATTTGTAAATACTCCTTTACTAACTCTCCAGCACCAAATATATCATAAATTACGAAATCAAAATTAATGCTTTCACATAATTGTTTCGTAATTTCTAATATATATAAAGAAGTTTGAACATGTACATGAAAGAAAGAGTTCAATCCATATGAAGTTTCAGTATCAATAGAAATATCCTTTAATAAATCTGGATGGGTATATACAGTAGCTCCCAAATCTTCAATTCTGCCTTTAAAGTGTTCTGTAGTAATATAGTGTACGTGATCCCCCCGTTCAGTAAAGGCTTTGACTAAACTTAATGTCGGGTTTACATGTCCCTCTGCTGGAAAATTAATCATTAAAATATTTAGCACTTCTTTCTCACTCCTTACATTTCAACACTCTTATTAATCATACTGTAATGATTACCGTCAATCTTCCCCTAATAGTCCTAATATACTTGCTACTTTAGATTGATAAATAATTGTCAGTTATTTAATTAAAAAAGGCATCTACATAAGTAGATGCCTAACCGTGATAAGGAGTGTTCTGTGAGGTTAGAATAAGCTTTTCAGCTTGTCCTATGCTATCAATATATGATTTATTTTATAAAACGTGAACAATTGATAGAATGATTTTACCTTTCTATCACCTATTTTGAATCTATCCCTAAATTAAATGACTCTAGTTTCTATATTATTTCATATGTTTTAACCTTCTTGAGAGCTATCTATTTGTAAAATTTATCCAGTCAATCTCTTATTTTTTAATTCAAAATAAGCATCTAAAACTTCTTTTCCAATATCAGAGTTAATACCAGATTTATCATTCATAACCCACGGCACAACTACAGAGAATGCTACTTCTGGATTATCATATGGCGCATACCCTGCTAACGTTAAGTTATAACATTCTCTTCTCTCGCCCTTTTCATTTCTTCCAATATCGCTTTCTCCACCGTAAACTGTCTGTGCTGTTCCTGTTTTACCTGCTGGTTTATAAGATGCTTTTTGGAACGCCCTTACTCCTGTTCCATCACCCTCTTGGAATACCTTTCTAAATCCTTCTTTTACTTGATTTATATATTCCTCTTTCATATCAATTTTATTTAAAACAATTGGTTCTACTGCATGCACCACTTTACCAATCTCATCTTTTTGCGACGTTTGCTCTCTTACCTCTTGTACAATTTGTGGCTTCATTCGATATCCACCGTTTGCAATTGTTGAAATATACTGTACGAGCTGAAGTGGTGTATACGTGTCATACTGACCAATTGAGTAATCTAATAAGAAACCCGGCTGATTATCTTTTTTACCAATTTGTCCAGCTGTTTCATTCGGTAAATCAATACCCGTTGGAACACCTAATCCGAATTGTCTGAAATAGTACCTCATTTTATCAAAGTATTCCTGTTTAATATTTAATGAACTATTTTTCACATAATCCACACCTGCAATTTTTAATGCTGTATGAAACATATAAACGTTTGAAGAGACTTGTAACGCTCTTAAATCATCAATGTTTCCAAACTCTTTCCAAGATTTCTTCTCCCTAGTACCTTTAAACTTCATAGGTGCATCATAAAAATAAGTACCTGGTGTTATAGCTTTCGTTTCAAATCCAGTTAAAACTGTGGCACCTTTAACTGTTGATCCCAGCTCATATGAACTAGTCATTGTACCTAATGCATAGTCTTCAATTTCTGTTTTCCCGTCTTTTTCTACAAGTCTTTTCCCAGCCATTGATAATACTTGTCCGTTTTTCGGATTCATCATTACAACGAAAGCACGGTCCAACATAGATTCAGATCCTTTATATGCCTTTAATATTTTTTCTATACTTTCTTCTACTTTTTTCTGTAATTCCATATCTATCGTTAAAGTTAAGTTCTTACCGCTCTTTCCCTCAGAAATTGTTTCCGTTCTAATTGTAGTACCTTGTTTATCTGCAACGCTTCTTACTTCTTTTTTTGTACCATGAAGTACATCTTCATATTGCTGCTCGATATAACTTTTTCCAACCCTATCATTTCGGCTATAATCACGTACTAAGTAATAATCTAATCGTTCACTTGGTAATCCTTCATCAGAATTAGAAACATTTCCAAGAACAGATCGGAATAATCCATCATTCACATACACTCTCTCCCAATCAACCGACACGTCTACACCTGGGAGATTTGCTAAACCTTCACTAATTATAGTAAATTCCTTTTCACTAACGTCTTTTTTTATAATTTGTGGAGCCATTTGATAACCAGAAGTCATCTTACTTTTAATAGCTAACACTTTTATATCTTTATCTGTTAAATCTTGAAGATTTTTATCCGTAACTCGTTTTCTTTTTAACTCTTCAATTTTTTTATCTAAATTTTTTCCGGTAATATCTTTATCTCTGAACCTATTTATTTCTTTTTTAGATACTAATTTTTCGGTTAGTGTCGGATTTAATTGCATCCAAAAATCTTTCTTATCCGTCTCAGTTAGTTTATCTATATCTTCTTTTGGTATTTCAATTATGTCTGCAAGTTGTCTTGCTGTTTTTAATATTTCTTCTGATTTTACACCTTTCATCTTTGTATATGTAATTGTACGTAAAGACTTATTATCAACTACTGGATTCCCTTCTCGGTCAAATATTTTCCCCCGCGGCACAGAAAGGCTTACGGTTGCATTTTCTCTCTTCTCCACTTCATTTTTATACGTCTCACCATCAATAATTTGTACTTTACCTAATTGTATAATCATGGCAGAAAACAATATAAATACACATAAGAATAAAATGTTTAACCGCATCGGTACTGCTCTACCGCTTTTTTTCTCTTGTTTTTTCACCTTGTCATAATCTCCTCCTTACTGTATTTCTATTAATAATTGAATCTATATATTAAAAGTAATGCACATTTTCTATACATTACTTTGCACAAATACTAATATATTGATAAAAACTTAATAGAAATTAAAGCAAATCTAAAGAAAAGGTAAAGTTTTCTAAATTAAATACAAAAATACCCAATAACGAAAAGCTTAACTTTTCGTTATTGGGTATTTAAGAATTAATAATTGAACGTATTGATTCTAATCTATCATCATAATTTGATAAAGGCTTTTTACTCTGAATTTTTGGCAAGTAAATCGTTACTGTTGTTCCGACGCCAACCTCACTCATAATACTTATATTCCCTTGATGACTTTCAATAATTTTATAACTTAACATCAATCCAATACCGGTACCTTTTTCTTTCGTACTATAGAATGGTTCACCTAATCTTTTAATTCGTTCTTCAGGTATTCCTATTCCTTTATCAATTACACTAATAATGATACCATCTTTGCCTATTTCTTTTATGTGAATTGAAATTCTCCCACCATCTGGCATAGCTTCGATTGAATTTTGCAAAATGTTAATAAATACTTGTTTCAGTTGATTTTCTGAGCATTCAATGATTATATCCTTGGAATCTGTATATAATTCAACTTGAATATTTGTCATAATTGCTTTTGTATTCATTAATGAGACGACATTTTTAAATAGTTGATAAATATTTTTCTTTTCGGTACTTATTTCGTCTGTTTTAGCAATCGACAAAAATTCTTGAAGAATCGCTTCTATTCTTTCAATTTCAGAAAGCATTAAATCAAAATATTTTTCTTGATCTTCTTTATTAATTTGGAATAATTGAATAAACCCTTTAATTACAGTTAACGGATTTCTTACTTCATGAGCTACACCAGCCGCTAATTGTCCAATTGCTGCAAGCGTATCTGATTTATTTAGCAATTCTTCTGTCTTTTTTCGCTCTGTAATATCGCGTACGATAATCATAATTTTATCCTGTAATAATGGTAAGCACCTGGCTTCAAAGAAGTCAACACTGTCATTAAGTGTAAGTGGATATTCTACTATTACATTCGTTCCTTTTTCCTTCACTTGACTAATGGCTTCCTGAAACTGCTGTGCTACTGGAGATGGTAAGACATCGTAAAACTTTTTTCCCATAAAAGCTTCTGCGGGTACGTAAAATTTTGTAGGGGATCCTGCTTTATAATCAATAATTGTGCCGTCATCTTCTGTTAAGAAACATAAGTCTGGTAAAGCTTGAAAAATTAATTCCAATTCAGACGTTTGTTGTTTTAATTTCTCTTCTATTGCTTTTAAATGTGTAATATCTACACCAACAGCCCAATAACTAAATCCACTTACAGGAAACTGTTCTGATATATTGGACCACATTATCGTTTTAATTTCACCATTTTTACATGTTAAGCGCATTTCCCAATCTCTAAAGTTCTTTCCACGAGTCAAAAATTTCTTTTGTATCTCGTGACGATAATTATGATCAGGATACAGTAAGCGAAGTGCGTTTGGATTTCCAATTACCTCTTCCGCAGTATATCCTGTTACAATTTCACATTCGCGATTCCACAAAACAAAATCTCCATTATAATCAAGTGCATCAACCATAACAGGCATGTTTTGTAAGATTGTATGTAGTTCCTCCTCTTTTCGAGTAAGTAACGTTGTATTTTTATTTTGAAATCCTTTCATTACCCCACCTATAATTAGATTTGAAAGCATTTCAAAGTATTTTTGGGAATTGAAAATTTCGCTTTTCTGAGACCATACAACAAAAGATCCTAAATATTGATTGTATAAAAAAATGGGGATTTCAATTTTGGGAAGTTTACATATTTTCTTTTCATTTATTCCAAATGAAAATATACATTCTTTTTCAGCATCAAGAAGTTGATGTGATATGTTGGTTAATTGATAAAATTGTTCTGCCATGGTTTCTATTGTACTCACATCAATAAGTTCCATTAGCCGCGCATTCATTCCTTTTTCACCTCAATATGTAAAATTCATACAAACTTTAAATTCATACTTCTCCATTATACGAAGAATGTGCCTGTAGGTATATAGCTGAAGAATAATTATTCGAACAAATTTTATTTTTCAATTAAAAACAAAAAATATATGCATGCAAATTGAAACTCTAATTAGTAAGTTTTATTCATCTCCGACTGATTATTAGCTGAGCCAATCATGATCTTTTATGTTGCATGAACTCTCCTTAACATCCTTACATTCGTTAAGTTTTGACATAGTTTTATACACACTAGTAGCAATATAAAAATACATTACATATAAAGTTCATAAAATTTTCACAATTATCATGAAAAATATAAACATTTATTCCAATATATTCTATATAATAAAATGTAATAAGGCTTCTATGAATCTCATAGAATACCTTACCCCTAATAAAAAGAAAAAAAGAATCCAATTGGATTCTTTTTTTCTTTTTATGTTACATTACATATTTATATAAAGCATGTGCAACACCATGTTCTTCATTAGATAATGTTTCATATTTACACATCGCTTTTATTTCTTCAACAGCATTTCCCATTGCAATTGAAATGTTCGCTTTTTCCATCATAGAAACATCGTTTAGCCCATCACCTATCGCAACAGTATTTTCAACTGAAATATTAAGATATTCAGCTAAAGTGTATAATCCATTCCCTTTTTGAGCATCTCGATGATTAATCTCTAAATTGTGCCAATATGAAGATGTAATTGCTAAATCTGAATTATGAAGAAATGTTTCTTTTAGTTTTTTTAATTTCTCTATATCATAAGAAAATGGCAACAATTTATGCACGTGTATTTCTGTTTCTACAATTGACTTGCAACTTTCCGTACTATGAAATGCTGTATGCTCAAGGTATAATGCTGCAATTGTTTCTAATTCTTGTATATCCACATTTGTTTTTGAATTTTTCAAATCCTCAATTTCCCTGCGTACACTTTCCACTCCATATTCTGGAACATATACGCCTTTATCTGTATAAAGTTGATAATATAAACCATTCTCTTCAAGATATTTTACTATTTTAAGTGCCTGCATATTTTGAATTGGATATCTTTTCATCATTTTTTTATCTTTATATATAAGTGCACCATTTTCTGCAATGATCGGACACTCTAAATCAGCTTCTAACAATAATCGTTCAATATCGACAATAGAACGTCCTGTACAAATCGCTACAACATGGCCCGCTTCTTGACATGCTCGAATTGCTTTTGCATTCTCTGTACTAATCATTTTATTCCCTGAAAGAAGGGTTCCATCTAAATCAATTGCTATTAATTTCATTATTTCTTCACCACTTTCTAAAATACACGAGTTCTACCTATATTCAAGGTATCGTTTTCACACTGATCTCGTGAGGTTCTCTTTAGTTATAATTTATGAAAAGCGTTTCAGGTCAAGAAATAATTAAAAATAAAATCAGAAGCTTTTCTTTTTAAAGAAAAGCTTCTGATTTTAAACTATGAACTATAACTAATATATTTCGTCTCACACATGTACACATTCTTTTCTTCAGTTGGGACATATATTTTAAACTTTTCTAAACGTTTTCCGTAAACATGAATAGTGACAACGCTTTCATTTTCTGCTATTTCAAGAATATGACAATCAGCTGGTGGAATGACTTTATCTGTTTCTCCTTCTCCCAAATAAAGATTTCCTGTATGAGTTAAATAAACAAGTGAATTTTCAAGCTGCTTCGTTTGTATAAAGTTCTGCACCATTATTCTTCCTGTAAATACGCCTTCTACTCCCCATGTGCCATCATGATCATGCAAAGGAGTCGATTGTCCATCTTTCCATACAAGAGCTAATACTTCAAAACGATTTAAAGGATCTTCATAAAGCAAGTGTCGTTCATATTGAGCCGAATTCGCCTTCTGTTTTTCTAACGGAAGCCATGTTTTCTTTTCTAAAAGTTCTTCTAATAATTTTTCAATCCCACAAACAATTTGATCTTCTAACAAATTACTATTTATTAAATCCGTTACAGCTTTAATAAATGTTTGGAACGTCTTACTTCCATTACACGTTAACATAAGCATCCTCCTCTACTCTTATTCACACACTTCCATACTAAATAACCAACTAAAATTTTACAATTGAGAAATAAAAAAACAAGGTACAGTAAATTTGTACCTTGCTGAACAGTTTATTGAGTTTTAAGCGAATAGGTAAGAATTTTGAATTAAATCATAATATACTTTATCCTTCTCTTCGACGTTTTGAGAGTATGAGGGCTATAACGAAAAAGGTACATACACAAGTCGGAAAACCAAACCGAAATATGTATGAAATTACTGAAACAGGAGAAGAAATTTTTCTGAAATGTTGCGCGAGTTTCCCAAAAAACTCGCGACAAACAATATAGAATTTCTTGTTCGTATCGCGCTTTTTGAAAAGCTTGATTATGAAGCTAGAAAAGAAGTTTTAACAATACGCCAAGACATACTACATAAACAACTTACTGCTATTCAATCTTTAGATGCTAGTTCACCTTTTATTACAGAAGTAATTGAATTTAGTAAATCACGTATCGAACATGAATTGCTCTGGATTACATCACTTATGAAGAAAATATGAAAAAATAAAAGAAAAGTTAAAAACAATGAATGAAAATGAGATTTATTATCAATACTATAATTAATAAAAGGGCAACCACGATTTGGCTACCCTTCAAAAATTTATACTTCCGGATCGAAAGTTTTGCAATCTGTTTCTTCTGTAGTCGATGCTTGTTTTCCTTTATGACTTACTACATAAATTGCGTCTGCGCTACATTTATTGCCGTTAGCCCAAAATTTACAGTTGTTTACTTCACATAAAACGTCTTGTGCCATAGTATCACACCTCCTCGTTCTATTATCATTAACAAAATTCGGAGGTATGATACTTTTTGTTATGCATTTTTTATTCCCTTTTTAGCTTTCTTAATGGCTCTATATCTCCTTGTACAATAGCACCTATATTTTCAGTTATTTTTTCAATATGAAAATGCCACCATTGTATTTGCAATAATTCTTCTATTATTGCATTTGAAAATCTCTCCCTTATTTTATTTGCAGGGTTTCCACCAACAATTGTATATGGTGCAACGTCTCTAGTCACAACCGATTTAGCTGCTATTATTGCACCATCCCCTATTTTTATTCCAGGCATAATTGTTGTATCCATACCGATCCAAACGTCATTTCCTATAACTGTATCACCTTTGTAAGGTAAATCAGACAAATTAGGTGTATACTTCTCCCACCCATTTCCAAATATATTAAATGGATATGCCGAAAATCCATCCATCCGATGATTCGCTCCATTCATAATAAAGGTAACTCCATTTGCAATACAACAAAACTTTCCAATGATAAGGCGATCTCCAAGAAATTCATAATGATGTAATACTCGATCTTCAAATGTTTCTCCATCTTTCGCATCATAATATGAATAATCTCCGGAGAGTATATTAGCTTTCGTTATTGTATTTTTTATAAAGTGAACATTTTTATTTCCTTCGATAGGGTATTTAACATTTGGATTAGGATTCATGTTGCACAGCACTTCCTTTCCTATTCATTTCACTCTCTATTGCTATAACTGGCTTTAAATTGTATATAGGTAAAATAAATAATAATCCAATTATAAATAGTAAAGCTGTGCCTTCGTACATCGTACTTAATGAGAACATTTCTTTTAATGAACCAGCAATACTCATCGTTACTACCATTGAACCGGTGAATAGCGGACTTAAAATACCATTTACACGACCAATAAAATCAGTATCACTATTTTGAATAATGAGCGTATTAATACCTATTTGAATACAAGGAAGAGCTAAACCGCTAAAAAGTTGTGCTGTGAGTGTTACCCATAAATTGGTGGAATAACCTATAATACCGATGCCAATTGCCTGACCAAGCATACCGATAATTAACATCTTTTGCGGCGCAACATTTTTTGCAAACACCATCGCTAAAGCACCGCCAACAATCATTCCTGCACCATTTACTGTTAGTAACCATTGTAAACTCTCTTTTGATAATCCTAACTGCTCAGTCACAATAAAAATACCTAACGGCTGAATTAAACCAATTCCTAGTCCTGCAGCCATAAAACAAAGCCCTAGCAAAGTTAATGCCTTTTTCTTTTTCACATATTTAATTCCATCGAGCATTTCCTGTAATAGAGTGATTTCTTTCTTCTCATTATCATTCTCAAGATCTTTCGGAAGAAATAACAACACAGTTGCTGCAAGTAAAAAAGCGATACCTGTAATAATGATTGAAATATAAATTCCAAAACTATGAAAAATAAATGTTCCAAGAATCGGTCCTAACACCATAAATATCGCAAATATTGTTTGATAAATAGACATTGCTAATTGAATTTGTTCTGCCGATAAATGCTGTTTAAACAATTTCATGCCAGATGGCTGAGAAAATTGCGAAAGGATTGCAGAAATAAGTGTGACAAAAAACACGATTTTCCACGTTCCAAACATTAGAGTAATTAATACTGCAAATACTGATAAAGAACTTAAAGTCTCACACCATATCATAGTCCTCTTCGGCTTCCACCTATCAGCAAACGTTCCACCAATAAAGGAAAAGATGAAAATTGGAGCAAACTCCGCCACTGAAATCATCGAAATAGCAAAAGCATCACCTTTTGTCATTTCCATTACATATAGTAATACCGCAAAGTTCCGAACCCATATTCCAATTTGTAAAAATAATGCTGATGCTAGAATCCCCTGTACAAACCGGTTTTTTAATACTTGTGATACCCCATTATTTTGTTTCATTTCTACATTTGTCGACATAAAAAAGCCCCCTATTTCATGTTCTGAACAGGAGGCAGCACAAATCATATGAAAAGACTATATTTTCGCAGAGCGAAATACATCCCTTTTCTATAAATGTACAGACTAATCCTATTCAGAAGAATATTTCGTTTTTTAACGAAGATCTCTTACAAATAGAATTAGTTGATCATTGGGATGTTTTCACCCTTCCGTTTCGAATTTAAATAACACATACATACTCTATGTAAAACATTTTCAATGTATGCATGTCTTATAATAAATATTCTAGAATGTTAATGGTAATTCCTCTAAAGAACGCATTAAATAATTACCTTGCCATTTGATTTCTTCTCGATTCCCTTTTATTTGTAGTTTAGGCATCCGATTGAATAACGTAGTAATAGCAATTTTTGCTTCCAACCTAGCAAGTGGAGCGCCTAGGCAAAAATGGCTACCATGTCCAAAGGCAATATGGCGATTGTTCTCGCGAGTAATATCGTATACTTCCGGATTCTCAAATACTGTTTCATCACGGTTTGCAGAAGCTAAGGCAATGACAACCATATCTCCTTTTTCAATTATTTGGTCATGAATTTGAAAAGGTTCATCTGCCCATCTTGAAGTTATAACCTCAACCGGGGAATAATATCGTAATCCTTCCTCAATTGCTGCATCAATTAACTTTGGATTTTCTTTTAATAACTGTAATTGATCCGGATTTTCAAGAAGTGCTAATACCGTATTTGTTATTAAATTTACCGTTGTCTCATGCCCTGCAACAATTAGTAACATTATCATTGAATATAGTTCCCGAGCGTTAAGTTTATGTCCTTCACTTTCTGCAAGTATTAAAGCACTAACCAAGTCCTCTTTCGGTTCTTTTCGTTTCATATCAACTAAATATTGAAGGTATGTAATAAACTCAGATAGTTGCTTTTCAGTTTCTTTTATTTCTTCTGGTGTTTCTGGATAAGCAATGACAGCATGCGACCAAATTCTAAATTTCGCTTGATCTTCTTTTGGAATGCCGAGCATTTCACTTATTACAATGATTGGTAAAGGAAATGAATAATCATCCACAAGGTTTAATGAACCTTTCCGCTCAACTTCGTTCAATAAATCATCTGCAATATCCTGAATTCTTCCTTCCAGTTGTGCAATCATCTTCGGTGTGAAAACTTTTTGCACAAGTGATCGCAGACGATTGTGGTTAGGTGGATCTGAATTTAACATGTGCGTCGTTAAATGATCACTATTGTCAACAGTAAGAAACACATTTAATGTATCTTGAGAAAATACATTGGCCGGATCTTTTTTTTAGCGACTGTCTTTTAAAAGCGGCAAAGCATCTTCATATCTTGTAATAAGCCACTCTGCACCTAATTCAGTTTTATTCACAAATAAGATAGGTTGCATTTTACGAGATTCTTTATAAATTTCATATGCATCTTCTTTAAACTGAGCTGAAGCTAAATTGATGCCATCCTCTATTCTTAGCCCAACTTTATTTTTCATTGACATTGTATTCCCTCACTCTCATTTGTTTAAAAAAAACAACCAACATATGCATTATACGCTAATAAAAACGTGAAAATTGTAACTTTTTAATCAAAACCTTACTTCGTATATTGAAAAATAAAAAAGTGAGGGAGTAAAATCTTTCTACTCTCTCACTTTTCTTTATGCGAAGCACATGAAATTACTAATTTGTTGATAGCGATAACTTATTTTACGACGCCGACCACCTTGCCACGTGTAACCTGATACTCCATTTCTTCTCACTTCGGTCGGGAAGAACCATAAATCCCTTCCGAAAGGACCAGGACGATGTAAGCGTAAATAGCCCCATCTTCCTAGACAGTTACACATCCAAGATTTCATATTACCTGGTTGTGCAGGAGAAGCAAATGTAGACGGTAACGACGGCGCTTGTGACGGAGGTGGTGACGTTGGAGCATCTTCCGCATCATCTGGTCTGTAATCTTCTTGTTCAATATCTCTCACTTCATTTGTAGGTTCATACCCGTAGTTTTGTGGATTATAATACATCGCTTGAACATATGGATAATTTTGTTGGTTATACATATTAATAAATCACCTTCTTTTCATTCATTACCTTTACCATTCATATGTGATATGCCCTCTCTGGGAATCTTATGTATAGCCTAAATTCAACAAAAAATAAAGCTCGTATTTTAAAAATACGAGCTTTTTCATAAACGGAATAGATGTATTATTTTCTTAATTTCACACTATAGAAACGCATTTCATCTAATGAACCTTCAAATTCAAATACTTCTTGTTTAATTAATTCCTTTAAGCGATATTCTAAAAACGTATCGCCAACTGATTGCTCTACAAGACCAAGTGCTTCACCAATTACTATCGGAGCTTTTAGAAATTCTTGATCAGCACCTACACTTTTCGCACATTCAATTATAAATTGATCAAAATAATCTTCTTGTACAGAATGCACTTCATTGTCTGTCCAAACTCTTAAAAATTCCGTACTTTTCGATAGACTATCCCACTCATGTTCAAACTGCAGACGATTCTCTACAGTTAAATACGGCAATTTTACAAAACTTTTTTGAATTAGAGCTAAACTTTCAGGTGGTAACTCTCCTGTTCCACGAATATCATACTCTTGTTTTAATATTTCTTTACTCGCTTCAGACGTATTTATAAATCGAATGTTTTTCTTATCTTTTAATTGCGCGATTACAAAACTTAAGCCTACATGTTCATGCGCGTTATTTTCTTGCTAACTGACCTTCATTTGTATGTAATTGATGTATTGGCCCAATTGAAAAGAATTCAGAGAATGAAACCACACTCTCCTCGAGTAACCCTTCCTGTTTCAACATATATTTTAAACAACCGGCTGTTGAATCATCAAAAGCGATATGAATGTGTATACTTTCACTTATATTCTTTTCCTTAGTTGTATCATTCGTTAATTGCTTAGGAATACTCGTTAAATTTTTTATCATATCTTCATTATAATTCCCGTCTAATACATCTAACTGTATTAGAATACTTTGAAGTAAATGTTTTGCTTCATCTTCATACATATCTTCAACAACGTTTTTAATTTTATCTATCACGTAAATCCCTCTATTCATTTCAAAAATAACGTAGAGTATAGTGTATCATTTTACTATCGTTCTTTAAAAGCTTTTTAGTCAAATCATTTCTTACATTGATTAATGCAGCTATCTAAGTTTTTAATGAAATCTTTCTCCATCTCCTCCTCAACTTATAGACCTAAAATATTTTTTGCTTCCACGTTATCAATCACACAAAATCATAATAGTTGCTAAATAAATTTTAAACACTTTGTAAATCTACTTATTTAAATGTATAATTATATAGAAAATAAAAACTGTAGGAGCAATATTAATGGAAAAAGTACTTACTAATTATAAACATTATTTAAAAAATTGGAGATTTATATTTATTTGTATATTACCTGCTGTCGCTTTATTGTATACACTTGATGTTATCTTTGAACTACTGTTTCACCAAAATTTCTATCTGTAATCAACGATTGTAAAATACCCAATAACAACGGTTTTAAATTCCCCAAAAATAACAGATAATCGTTTCGA
>NZ_JAQFUL010000040.1:0-45674 GCF_027716265.1 Bacillus cereus group sp. Bc031 | reverse complement strand
CCAAAAGTACATTACGTGTTTTTTAGTTTGTTTGAACGAAAGTTCATTTTGTTTTCGTTCTTAAGTTGATGGGCATGCGTAATTACCCCCAAAAATAAGTTTATGATAATTTAAGGGGAAAAATTTTGAGAAATAATTGTATGTTATTAAAATAAACAGCAAGGGAGAGGACATGAAAGCAATTGTTATAGATCAATATAGTAGTGTTGAAGAATGAAAGTTTTAAAACCAGTTGTTAAGAATAACGAGGTATTAAAATGAAGAAGGCGTTAGAGAAGCTTATATTTTGAGTGAATATAAACATGTTTCATTTTATTCATGATACGGATTGACTTTATTTATTGGAAAGGCGTAATATTATTAAGCTATATGAAAGAGATCTGTAAGAAGAGGGGAGTTATTATGAAAATAAATTGGACTGAAGTAAAGGAAAAAATTCGACCGCAAATTTCAAAACCATCATATGAAACTTGGTTTACGAATACTACTGTTTATTTAGAGGATGATATATTAACAATTTATTGTCCAAATGAATTTGCACGTGACTGGTTAGAATCTCATTATAAAGAATTAGTATTTAATACATTAAGAGAAATGTTTAATACGACTTTTGAAATTCAGTTTGATCTATGTAATGGCGAACCATCTAACTTGAAAGATGTCCAAAAAGAAAAGCTTAGTAGCTGGGATGAAGTAAAGAAAGCATTAAGACCTAAAATAGCAGAGAAAACATTTATGACATGGATTAGAAATACAAACGCTACGATAAAAGATAATAAAGTAATAATCTTTTGTGAAGATGCGTTTCATCGTGATTTGCTTGAAGGTGAGTATAAAAATATAATTTCAAGTACCGTACAGAAACTTACTGATGAAGAATATCAAATTTGGTTCGAAATAGGATCAAGCGCTACTTCTAAAGCACAGATCCATCACGTGCAAAATAATCAACGTACTTCCGGACAAGAGGAATCAAAAACAATTTGGAATAAAATAAAAGATAAAATGCAATTAAAAATTTCGAGACCGTCATATGAAACTTGGGTCAAAGAAACGACAGCTAGAATAAATGAAGATTCATTAATCATTTATTTTGAAAACGAATTCCAACAAGAGTGGGTTAAAAAGTCTTATAAAGATTTAATTTCGCAAATAGCTAAAGAGTTAACTGGAAATACATATGAGCTTCAATTTGAATTAAAATCAAATACAAATGCACTAGATAATGCTGGAAAATCAACTATTAAAGATATCACTTCCGAATTAGGGGAGCAGTTCAAAGTATCCAATAACAGTTTAAAATATAATGATGTAGACGAGAGCAATAAACGCATTCGAGCCCTAGAAGAAAAAATAATGAACTTGGAAAAGATCATTGGTACATTAGTAGAAAAATTAGATGCAGTAGAATTAAAAACACAGTTGAAAAAATAACCAACTGTGTTTTTTTTACTTAATTCGCTTTTTTTATAAACCCTTTATAATGACGTTTTACAAGCTGACTTTCTAACGTTTTCATTGTTTCAAGTGCCACACCGACAATGATCAGTAAGCTTGTACCACCAATTTGTGCAGAAGGTGGTAATGTAGCAATCTTTGTGAATACAAGCGGTAAAATTGAAATTGCACCTAAGAAAATTGCACCGATAAATGTTAAACGGTATAAAATTTTCGTTACATATTGTTCTGTTGATTTACCAGGACGAATACCAGGTACATATCCATTTTGCTTTTTCAAATTCTCTGCCATTTGTTCAGGATTTACTTGAATAAATGCATAGAAGTATGTGAAAGCAACGATAAGACCGACATAAAGTGTCATTCCAATTGGATGTGCGAAATCAAGGTTTGCAACTAACCATTTTGATACGCTTGAATCAGGGAAGAGCTGCGCAATTGTACGCGGCGTCATTAAAAATGCGGAAGCAAAGATGACTGGAATTACACCAGCACTATTTACTTTTAGAGGTAAATGAGTGTTTTTTGCTCCTTGATATTGATTGTTTCCTGAAACAGCTTTTGCATATTGAATCGGTATTTTACGCACCGCTTGTTGTATGTAAATAACGCCAACAACTATCGCTAAAATTATAAGACCAATTAAGACCATTTTTATGATGTGCATGAATAATTGATCGCCTGCATTTTGAAATTGTTGTAAATAAATTTGATTCGCAACATTTGGAATCGCTGCTACAAGTCCTGCGAAGATAAGCATCGAAATACCATTACCTACTCCATTAGCGGTAATTTGTTCACCTAACCAAAGTAAAAATGCAGTACCTGCAGTTAAAACTGTTGCAATAAATAAGTATGTAGTCCAGCTTTGATCTGTTATTAATTGTCCACCTGCTATATTATTAAAGCCATAAGACATCCCAATGGCTTGTATGAATGCGAGAATGATTGTAAAGTATCGAGTAAATTGAGCTGATTTCTTACGGCCCATTTCTCCTTGCTTTGCCCATTCCGAAAATTTTGGTATGACGTCCATTTGTAGTAATTGTACTATAATGGAAGCTGTAATATATGGTGTAATACCTACAGCAAAGATTGAGAAGTGTTGCAATGCTCCTCCGCCAAATACGTTTAGCATACCTAAAACGTTAGCTTGATCTTGTACTTTTAATACCTCTGCGTTAGTATGAGGAACTGGAATAAACGTGCCAATTCGAAAAACGATTAACATCGCTAATGTAAAAAGGATTTTCCTTCTTATCTCAGCCACTCTCATGAAATTTGAAATCGTACGAAACATTATATCGCCTCCTATATTTTTATCAGTTTAAAACTGATTATTATATCCCGATGAAGTAACCACAAACCTCCTTCCGCATTAAATTCATTTGACAAATGGAATTTTATACATTTTGTAGTTTTCACGGATATAAAAATATAAGGTGTTTTTAGCGAGCTATAAGTTTTTCGTAATCATTCAATACACATAATATATCGAATAAATTAACAAATGTACATACATACGCATGAAAAATGAATAAATAGGGTCATTTTTTACATTTATTTAATGATAAATTGATAGGACATTATTATTAGGGATTATTATACATGTTATAAAAATAAAGGTGAGACATTATGATTTATAGCTAATATTCATTCGAATGTGTCAGCTAATAGTTTCTCCCAATCTTTAAAGGATAATTTATTAGTTATATGTTTTAGTGCATTAGGTACAATAATATGACAAATAAGTTCTAAGCTATTACCATCTGGATCAATAAAATAAACAGATGCATTACCTTGATGTGGACGGACGAAAGGTGCAATAGATTCATTACTCCCAAACGGAACAGCTTTAATTTGAAGTGAGTGTAACCAATTTAATGATTCTTTTAAATCCTCATATGAAACTCTAAATGCAATATGACGTAAAGAAGGATGATATTTCGTTTCACATTCAGAACCTTCCCAAAGCAACTATTGATAGTTTCAATGAAATCACTGTAACGACGAATGTTCCATTTCATATTAAGGAACAGAAAATTGAAATTGAAGGTATTAAAATTAAGAATATTAGTCCTTATGATATAAACAGTGGAGATATTACGAATAAGGTGAAAATAATTACGGAACAGAAAATTGATTTAAAACAAACATACAAAGTTAAAATAGAAAACTTAGCTGATACGAATACTGAAATTGGTAAAGTCATTCGTAGTGAGGAATTTGATCATTTATTTTATTATGGTGGTAACGATTTAGGAAATACATATACCGCGCAACATACAAAGTTCCGTGTATGGGCTCCTACTGCGAGTGAAGCGAAGTTAGTTACATATAAAAAATGGAACGATAAAATAGGTACTGAAATAAATATGCAACAAGGTGAAAAGGGCACCTGGAAAGCAGAACTTAAAGGGAATCAAAAAGGTCTCTATTATACGTATAAGGTAAAAATTGGTGATAAGTGGACAGAAGCAGTTGATCCGTATGCACGTGCTGCTTCTGTAAATGGAGATAAAGGTGCGGTTATTGATTTAGAAGAAACAAATCCGAAAAAATGGAACACTAACAAAAAGCCTAAATTAAAAAATCCGGAAGATGCTATTATTTATGAATTGCATGTACGTGATCTTTCTATTCAGCCCGAAAGTGGCATTAAACAGAAAGGAAAATATTTAGGTGTAACAGAAAAAGGAACAAGAGGGCCTGAAGATGTGAAAACAGGACTTGATCATATAAAAGATCTTGGTGTTACACACGTTCAGCTTTTGCCGATATTTGATTATGCTTCAGTAAATGAAGAGAATGTAAACGAACCACAATATAACTGGGGATATGATCCAAAAAACTTTAACGTACCAGAGGGGTCCTATTCTACAAATCCATACGAGCCAACTGTTCGAATAACTGAATTAAAACAAATGATTCAAACACTACATGATAATAATCTTCGTGTTGTTATGGATGTAGTTTATAACCATATGTATAATGCTGCTGAATCTAATTTTCATAAGTTAGTTCCCGGTTATTATTATCGTTACAATGAAGATGGAATATTTGCAAATGGAACCGGTGTAGGAAATGATACGGCTTCAGAAAGAAAAATGATGAGGAAATTTATGATAGATTCCGTCACATATTGGGCAAAAGAATACAATTTAGACGGATTCCGTTTTGATTTAATGGGTATTCATGATTATGAAACGATGAATGAAATACGTAAAGCTATTAATCAAATTGACCCTTCTATTATACTGCATGGAGAAGGTTGGGATTTAAATACACCTCTTGCAGCAGAGTTGAAAGCAAATCAAAAAAATGCAGAGAAAATGAAAGGAATTGCCCATTTTAACGATAATATACGTGATGGATTGAAAGGTAGTGTGTTTGAGGAGAAAGAAAATGGCTTTGTAAATGGAAAGGAAAACATGGAAGACCGTATTAAAAAAGGCATTACGGCAGGCATTGACTATGATAGAAATACGTCGACTTATCAAGATCCAGAGCAGGTACTAACGTATGTGGAAGCGCATGATAATCATACATTATGGGATAAACTTGAGTTGACTAATCCAGGTGACAGTGAAGAAGTGCGAAAACAAATGCATAAATTATCTTCTTCGATTTTATTAACATCACAAGGTATTCCGTTTTTACATGCAGGGCAAGAGTTTATGCGGACGAAATACAGTGATCATAATAGTTACAAATCTCCAGATTCGATTAACCAGATGGATTGGCTGCGCCGTGCAACGTTTAATAATGAAGTAGATTATATGAAGGGTTTAATAGAATTACGCAAAAAGTACCCAGCTTTTCGAATGACATCTGCAGAGCAAATAAAAACACACGTATCATTTATTGATGCTCCGAAAAATACTGTAGCTTATACAATAGAGGGGAATAAAAATGAATACTTTACGGTGGCTCACAATGCAAATAGAGAAGCTGTTGAAATAACACTTCCATCGAAAGGTCCTTGGAAAGTACTAGTAGACGGGAAGCAGGCGGAAAGTAAACCACTTTCTGTTGTCCATGACAATAAAATTAAAGTTCCTGCGTTAAGTTCATTTGTTTTAAAGTTAAAATAGTATAATTTCACATACTGTAATTGTATTACAATTTAATCAATCAAAAAGAGAAGAACTCGCCAAGGTTCTTCTCTTTTTTATGTGTGATTAGGGTTTCCGTAATTGTAGATATACGAGTTTATGAATATAACAAAAGGCAAGACGATGAATCTATTTTCAAAGTGACGAGAAAATGACAAAACTGTAAGAATGCATGAATGATTGTAAGAAAGTTCGATGTTTTCCTTTTTCTTTTTTTATTAAAGTGAATAAGAAGAAAGCGGTGTCATAAGAGGTTGGTATTTTTAGGTGGGTACAATAACCAACACTATCCATGTAATAAAAGTATATGGCAATCAGTAAGACACCTTACTAATAAGGAGGGATTTGAAATGTCTTTTTCTCAATTCAATATCGATATTTTTCGAGCCATTAATGATTTAGGTAAACAATATTCATTCCTAAACCCGGCCATAGTATTTTTGGCAGAATATATGGTATATATTTTAGCTTTAATTATTTTAACTTATTGGTTTATTGGATCTAGAAAAAGTAGGATGATGGTTATTCAAGCGATGGTTGCTTTTGTAATTGCTGAGGTGATTGGAAAAATAGCAGGGAAATTCCATCTGAATTATCAACCGTTTGCAGTATTGCCTCATGTTAATAAACTTGTCGACCATGCTGTAGATAATTCATTTCCTAGTGACCATACGATTCTCTTTTTTTCAATTTGTTTTTCGTTTTGGCTTGTTCGTAAAAAAACTGGATGGCTATGGCTTATACTTGCGCTTTGTATAGCGATCTCTCGTATTTGGGTAGGGGTTCATTATCCTTTTGATGTTGCAGTAGGGGCTTTAATAGGATGTATTTCGGCGGTATTTTCGCATTGGTTAGTACCGAAATTATCTTTAATTAGGCAATTACTTACTCAATATGAAAGAGTAGAGAAACATGTTTTACCATCCAAAAATAAATCAAAAGGATTGTGAGTATAGACCTTTATCACCCTCATTACTATTCTTCACAAGTTGAATGTTCAATGCACTTATTGACATTCATGAAGATGAAAAGGAATGGGTAGTACATCTAGGTAATAAAATAGCTTGTTACCTAGATGTATAATCTAAATGCTGTTCCGTTAACATTTTGAATGTATCGTTATTGCAGAATTAAACCAACAATCATAATGAAACTAAATAGTATCATCCAACCAAACGCACAATAGCCGAAGATTCTAATCCATTTTGGCAATTGATTCATGTTAACTCTATTTGTGGGAACTCCTTGCATAAAAAACATCATTTTTTGATCTCTATCCCTATTATTTTGTTGTTCATACATAATATCATCACCTTTCTAGAACTATTGTGTTTATAGTATATCAGTCTGAAGAAAATTATGTATAAGGGCTCGTTTGCATCTTGCGTGGTGAATTTTATAAATAGCAAAAAAGAGTCCTATATAAATGGGACTCTTTTTCTTCAAGTATTAACTTACTGGATATGCATTAGAACCAAGATAACGTTCTTTTATAATTTGTAGATGATGAAGCTCATGTCCAGCTATGATGTATGCTAATGCACGAACTGTAACTTCAGATTTGTTCGCATATCCTTTTTGTAACCAAGTGTCTTTATCTAAGCTTTTCAGTAAATGCACGGTAGATTGGCGAACAACTATTAAATTCTCAAGAAGATCTTGCATAGATTGCTTATCAAAAGCAGCTTTAAGAACATACATATCATCGTTATAGCCTGGAAGTTCTGCTGTCTCGCCTCGAGCGATAGATAACAAGCGATACGCCATAACACGTTCTGTATCTGCAATATGGCCGATTACTTCTTTTATACTCCATTTAGTAGGAGCATATCGAAAAAGTCCCTCACTATCAGAAATGTCTTTTAATAAAAGATTCGTTTCCTCTATTTGTTGTTCTAAAATTTGTATGATATTTCCGTCTGATACTAAGTTAACATACGTAGCATAATAAGAGTTATATTCACTTGCCTTTGGTCTAATTTGCATACGAATCATCCTTTATATTTAATCTTTACGTACAGCTTATCACAAAATACTTTCAAATTAATCTGAAAGTTATAAATTATAATTGAAAAATTCACCTACTACCTTAGTTGAAATTATGTACTTTCACATCAATTAACAAACAGAAAAAGGATTTTTGATTTAACTCTTAGAATAGCGTTCTATTAGGAGTTCTTTGATATGAATTGTTTTTTGATTACTTTTGATGATAACTAAGAAATATAGAAAGGTTGTGAATTTATTTGATGGGTTATAAAGCTATGCTGTTTGATTTAGATGATACGTTACTTAATAGGGATATGGCAGTAGATAAATTGTTTTTATTTGTTTTAGAAAATTGTTATGAGGATGTTAGTGATACAGTTAAAAACAATATGCTACGGAAATTTAAAGAATATGATAAAAGGGAATACGGCATGAGTGATAAAACAATAGTTTTAGAATCGTTGTTTGATGAATTCCCGCCGAAGTATAGATTGCCACGCAATTATATCCAAGATTTTTGGAATAATAATTTCCCTAAATGTTTTTCAATAGACAAAAATACTATTCATTTCTTACATCATATAAAGAAGCACTTTGAAATTGGAATTATAACAAATGGCTCAAGTCAGAGGCAAAGGGCTAAAATAATTAACACGAATTTAAACAATTACTTTGATACGATCATTATTTCTGAAGAAGTGGGATTTAGTAAACCGGATAAACGTATATTTGAACTAGCATTAAATAAGCTTAATGTGCAACCAGAAGATGTATTATTTATTGGAGATGACTTAGAAAAGGATATTGCTGGTCCTCAAAATGCAAATATAAAAGGTGTGTGGTTTAACCCTCAGAAAATCAAGAATACTACCAAAATACAACCATATGCCGAGATTAACACTTTGGATAGCTTGTTAAGTTATGTTACGCCACAATATTTTTTTAACAAGTAAAATTAATTTCATTGACCGTATTAGTAATAAAAAATAGAGGCAATTTTAAAAGCTACAGCTAATTTAATCTATGATTCATACGAAGTTTTGTAAAACAATTTTACTCATATTGTGTAAATTATAAAGGGGTGGGACTATGGAAATAAAGAAAGTAGTAATCGATGGAATCAATATTGCGGTCATTAGAAATGATAAGGTATTAATATCCGATGTTCAATCTGCATTAGATACTATGGCAACTGTTCAATATGAGATAGATGCGAAGCATATTATTATCCATAAATCTTTAATAAGTGAAGATTTCTTTGATCTAAAAACACGTCTTGCGGGCGATATCCTTCAAAAGTTTATAAACTACAAGGTGAAATTTGCTATTGTTGGAGATTTCTCTATGTATACTAGTAAAAGCTTAAAGGATTTTATTTATGAATGTAATAAAGGTAAAGATATTTTTTACTTAGCAACTGAACAACAAGCAATTGAAAAACTAAGTACATTAAAGTAATAACAATACCCCAGTAAAATTACCCTCTTTTTCATATCGCTTATTATTTATAACATATAAGAACTGATGTTTGTGTTAAACTAAGAAATGAATAAAGGGGGAGTTTTCTTGAACAGTTATAATGATACGATACAAAACTTAAACAACATAATTTACAAACCTAACAATTTACTGATTGCGAATGTAAAAGAAGAAAAGCAAAACGCAGAATATGCAGGATATTTATTTCACTTAAATAACAAAACCATTCGTTTTAGAAAATCTAAAATTACTCCTAATAAAATTGGTCAATTTGTTTCTTTTTGGGAGAAAGATGACGATATGCAAAATCAAGCATTCTCTTATGACGCTGCTACTGACTTATTAGTTATCACTTGTATAGATGATAATAAACTAGGACAATTTATCTTCCCTAAAGAGATTCTTCTTAAGGAAAAAATCTTGAGAACACAAAATCAAAAAGGCAAGATGGCTATGAGGATTTATCCGATCTGGGATACCCCTGTTAGCAACCAAGCTAAAAAGAGCCAAATGTGGCAGCTTCAGTATTTTGTTGATTTAAGCGATTATAATAATTTACCTATAGACAAACTATTACATTTGTATTCGTAGCTTCTTATCTTTAGTAATCTTGTAAGTTAGACTTTTTGTACCGGTACAGTTAAACGAAATGTACATTGTTTCAGTACCCCATCAAAATTACAATCAGCATATACTAGTTTAACTTATACATTTTAAAGGGTGCTGACTATGACAAGTCTACAACATAAGCTTTTTACAAGATTGAATCTTGCAAAGCGTACTGAAATGAAGTTTGAAGAATTAAATACAATTCTTTTTGCATTTGCACACACTATACCATTTGAGAATTTAGATGTTATATCACGTAATTCGAATGCAATTACTATGGAAAATTTACAGGATAAAATTTTAACTAGATCCCGCGGTGGACTTTGTTATGAATTAAATACTCTTTTGTACTACTTTTTAAAAGATTGTGGTTATGATGTACAACTCGCATTAGGTACCGTATATAAAAATGATATAAACACTTGGGCACTCGAGGATGGGCATATAACGATTATTCTAAATTATGATAACGTACGATACGTAATTGATGTAGGTATTGCCTCATTAGTACCTCTAGTCCCTGTGCCTTTTACTGGTGAGGCTGTTTCTTCTAAAAATGGTACGTATCGAGTGAGACGAAAAGATACGAGTAAAGGGAATTACGTTCTAGAAAGAAAAGATACGAACGGTGAGTGGAAAGTATGTCATGCTTTTTATAATCGTATCATTGATGAGGCAGTAGTGAATGATGTTCAAAAAAGAGTAGTAGAAGATGAGAAATCTATTTTCAATAAAGGACCAATTGCAGTGAAATTGACGGAATCTGGTCATGTCTCTTTAACCAATACTAGTTTCACTGAAATAGTTCATGGCGAAAAAGCGAAACGTGAAATTACAGAAGAGCAATATAGGGAGCTTTTAAATACTTTATTTGCTATTGAGTTATGATAACGCGAATAGCTAGCCGGTTCTGAATAAGAACCGGCTATTTTATTAATTTAATTTAAAACAACTATTAAAGTTTGATTTTCTTAATAGATATAATACACTAGAACAGTATGAAAAAGTATAAACAATGAATTTTGAATGTAAAGGAAGATCTTCATGTCAATTATCGATAAATTGAAACTTAATAAGTATACGAATATGGTTGTTATTAATGAACCAAGTGATTACGAAGTTTTTACAGGAAAAGAAACTGTATTTTCAAAAGAACACGATGCCATTTTTATTTTTGTAGAAACACTGGATGAAATGGTGAAACAAACGAATTATATTATTAGTAATAAAGAATTATTAATTGAAAAAGGATACATATTCTTCGCATATCCGAAAAAAGGTAATTCTCGCTACAGTACGTTTATTCACCGTGATGAGATGTTTCCAGCATTAAACGTTGGAGAAGATGGATATGTGGGAGAAAGCGATATTAAATTTGCGCGAATGGTAAGTATGGATGACATCTTTACTGTTGTAGGTTTAAAGCGTGAGAAGAAAAAAGCGACGAAAACGCCTGCAATGAGCCAATGTGTAGCTGATTATGCAGATCGAATTCAAGATGTTGAAGCTTTATTAGCTAATCATCCAAATGAACTTAAGTTTTATCAAAGTTTAACACCTGGATACAAAAAAGATTGGGCACGTAATCTGTTTTCTGTCAAACAAGAAAAAACACGTGAAAAACGTTTTGAAAAGATGATTGAGGTTCTATCACAAGGCTATAAAACAATTGATTTATTCCGCAAAAAGAAAAAATAAGATTAGGAAAGTCACAATGATGCAACAATTAATTGCGATGAGTACATTGAAAAAAGTATTCCTTCCATTATACTAAGGGATGTTCTTATATTTATATAATTAGTAAAAGAGAAAAGGTGTTTGAAATGAAATCGTATATTGTAGTTGGAGCGGGAATTTTAGGTGCGTCTACTGCTTACCATCTTGCTAAGGTTGGCGCGAACGTTACTATCGTGGATCGCCAACAAGTAGGTCAAGCAACAGATGCAGCAGCAGGTATTGTCTGTCCATGGCTTTCGCAACGTCGTAATAAAGCATGGTATAAAATCGTTAAAGGCGGTGCACGTTACTATTCTTCGTTAATTCAGCAATTAGAAGACGACGGTGAAACGGATACAGGTTACAACCGTGTAGGTGCAATTAGTTTACATACTGATGAGAAAAAACTAGATCAAATGGAAGAGCGAGCGTATAAACGTCGTGAAGATGCCCCAGAGATTGGTGAAATCAATCGCTTATCAGCTGAAGAAACAAAAAAATTATTCCCAGCATTATCAGAAGAATTTAGTTCTGTTCATATTAGTGGTGCTGCACGAGTAAATGGAAGGTTATTACGTAATGCATTAATAAGTGCTGCGAAAAAACATGGTGCAACTTTTATAAAAGGCAATGCAGTATTAGTCCGTGAAGGTAGTCAAATTACGGGAGTTAAAGTAAACGATGAAACAATTTTAGCAGAGAAGGTTATTGTAACGGCTGGTGCATGGGCGAACGAAATCTTAAACCCATTAGGAATTAACTTCTTAGTTACATTCCAAAAAGGACAAATTGTTCACCTGCAAATGGAAAATATAGCAACAGAAAATATGCCAGTTGTTATGCCGCCAAATGATCAATACATTTTAACATTTGACAATGGCCATGTCGTAATTGGTGCAACACATGAGAATGATACTGGTTTCGATCACCGTGTAACGGCTGGTGGTTTACATGAAGTATTCCATAAAGCATTAACAGTTGCACCTGGCTTAGAAAATGCTACTATGCTTGAAACGAGAGTTGGATTTAGACCATTCACACCAGGGTTCTTACCTGTAATTGGCCCGCTTCCTAACTTTGAAGGTATTCTCGTTGCAAACGGATTAGGTGCCTCAGGTTTAACTGCAGGTCCATATTTAGGATCAGAACTTGCTAAGTTAGCGCTGGGACAACCAATTGAATTAGATTTAAATGATTATGACGTTGCAGGCGCAATTGAATAACATAAGATATAGAAAAAATACGCTAAGCAAATTCGATAGGAAATAAGCAGTTTTTTTCTCTGTTAAGAGTAAGACTGTTTATGAAAAATAAAATACTTTAAAAATAAAGAGCCGACACCATGAACGTGCATTATTAATGTAGAATTGTGATGTTTGCTCTTTATTTCTATTTATTTAAAGCTTTTTTTGAGAGGAGGTTAAGTAATGAGAGCACCATATCAAGTATTAATATTTCCTTATATAAAAACTGACGATTCTATTCAATATGCGATTTTCAACCGAAGTGATTATGGTTATTGGCAAGGAATAGCTGGTGGTGGAGAAGACGGTGAGATTCCTATTGAATCAGCAAAACGTGAAGCGTTTGAAGAGGCTGGTATTACAAGAGAATGTTCATATATACAATTAGATTCTGTGTCTTCACTCCCAGTAGAGGATGTAGTTGGAGAATTCCTTTGGGGAGATGACGTTTATGTAATAAAAGAATTTTCTTTTGGAGTTAACGTCCCTACAAAAAACATCTCATTATCTAAAGAACACTTACATTATAAATGGTTATCCTTTGAAGAAGCAGTAACGCTTTTGAAATGGGACAGTAACAAAACAGCATTGTGGGAATTAAACAAAAGACTATTAAAACAATAAAGTGAAACTTTAATCAGTGGGGGTTTTCTTCATCCCCACTGATTATTAGTTGAACCAATCGGACTTTTATGGGCAGTTAATCCCTCACCTAACTTCTTTACTTTTTCTGAATTTTGAGGTGGGGGGTCTTACTGCCCATTAAAGCGAGATAAAAGTGTTAGCTAACAAAGATATTAGCGGAACAAGAATTGAACACTACTAAAAATCAAACATGGATTTGGCAGGGTCAATGAACCAAGAGAACTTGCACTAAGAAAAGCTCTATACAGTTGCCTCTGAAAAAATGAAAATAGTTAGAAATATTTTTTGTTGTATGGTTTTTGGCTCTGAATAGCGGAATACATATTAAGTATTCAACAGTTCAAATAAAACGAGTCATCTTTTTATTTGAAGAAGAAAGATGACCAGTTTTATGCTAAAATTCGCTTAGTGTATATTTTCGTTAAAATGTGGGCAGGCCCACTTTTAGCAAAACCGGAGTGGAAATGATGAGTATAAATTGTTTTGTGGGATTGATAAAGAATGAATTATTAAAAGAGATAAGCATAAGAAGCGAGGATGAATCCGAGCCTGTAGTAGTTAAAGATATTCCTAGACTTTGGAAGTGTTTAGGGAAAGGTAATTATGCCGCGGTATTCATGCACAAAGAGTACAAAGATTGGGTAGTGAAAGTATACGCGCGCGAAGGAGAAGGCATTGAAAAAGAGTCAGAAGTATACCGCAGAATCGGAAACCATCCTTCTTATTCAAAGCTTATTTATAAAGGAGAAAATTTCATAGTATTGAAACGGTTAAAAGAAATTACCTTATACGATGCTGTTCATAAAGGGATTAAAATCCCTAAGCAGGTGATCCTTGATATCAATAAAGCTTTAGAGTATGCAAGAGAACAAGGATTAACCCCCTGCGATGTTCACGGGAAAAATGTGATGATGGAAAAAGGAAGGGGATATGTAGTCGATGTATCTGATTTCTTAAAAACAAATGAAGATAGTAAGTGGAAAGATCTAGAAAAGGCATATTTTACATTTTATTTGCCTTTCATTTATAAATTGCCTTTCCCTGTTAAAATTCCGTATTTTATGTTAAACATTGTTAGACGTTCGTATAGAAAATATAAGAATCTTAAAAAGAAATTCAAGTTGTAATACTTATAAGTGAACCGCTAGTAAACAAAAGGACCGTACATATTAGAGATGTACGGTCCTAATCTTTTTTATGCATACATATTTTTGCTAGTTATATCACTATCAATCCCAAAACGAGATATTTTGAATAAATGAAATCGTCAAAATAAGTGTTGATGCGGAACCAGCAGTTAATAACATTACTATTTTTCGTCCATTCTGTTTTTTTGAAGGTTTTATAAGTTCTGTAATCAACACAATCCATATTATTATAGAAACTATAGAAATAATATTTATAGACATATGTAACACATCCCTTCGTGTTTTTACATAAACATTTCTTTTTTATAAATTAAAAGCAGTTTAACAATAAAATATGTACAGCATTATAAATCAATATTTTCCTGTTAAACCATCTTTTTTAAATAGAAATACGACTGATAAAATAATAACAACAACCTTCAAACTGCCCCAATATGGATAAATAGCATGATCTGTTAGATTAGCATGCTGAAAAATGTTCTCTAATCCAAAAATCCCAATAATGACCGCTAAAAGAAAAGCAGATTTTCCAATAGTTGTATTACGATAGAGGGTAAATAAATATAGTGCAAATATAAGCGGTAAGATGATTTGGAGTAAAAGTGTCATAAGTAGCCCTCCTAGTTTATTTATAATTATATTATATACAAAATTGTAATAAAAAGGAATTGCTCTTTTTGATACTAATAAGATCCCTCTAATCATACTCTTCTATTAAAAAGAATATAAAGGGGTGTAAAGTTAATTGACAAAAGTTAAAGTTCGTTTACGACCCATTGTTCATAACATAAATTTACCCACTGTAATAAAAACAGCAATTCTTCCAGGTGAATCGGCTGAAAGGCTATTTATCGCAACGCAATTAGGAGAGGTTTTTTACATAGGAGATGGCGTCATAAAAACATTTTTAAATATTCGTCCGCGAATTATAAAATTAGGCACATCTGAAGAAGGTGTCTCTAGTAGTGGTTATGATGAACGAGGATTGCTAGGACTAGCATTTCATCCACAATTTTATCAAAACGGTTTATTTTATCTTCATTATTCTGTCGCTGGCACTCAAGGACCTAGTGCACTTTCTGAACAATTTAAACCGAATCCTTGTGACCCGAAAACTTTAAATTTAAAATGGCTAAATAGAGATACGCAATATGATCATATCGATACAATTGAAGAATTGATTTTACAATCAAACGGTCACCCTCAAAAACGTAGAACATTACTTAATATAAAACGCCCATTTTTTAATCATAATGGAGTAAATACTTTAAACTTTTCTCCAGAGACGGGGAAACTTGTTTTTACAAATGGAGATGGCGGCTCGGGTTATGATCCGTTCAATTTAAGCCAAGATGATTTAGAAATAGCAGGTAAAATTATTGAAATCGATGTAAGTAAAAATACATTCATAAATAATCCTCCAGTCGTTACACGCTTTAATGAACTTCCTCTATCTATACAAGAAACACTTACAGTAATTGCGAAAGGTGTTCGTAATATAACCGGTATTTCATTCCAAAGGTTTTATAATCAGTATATTAAATATGCAGGTAATGTCGGACAGGATATTGTAGAGTCTATTTTTTCATTTGTTCAATATAAACCAATCCGGGTTACCGAACTTGTTCAAATGCATGTAATGAGACTCACTTCAAATCAAGATGGATTTATTAATTTTGGTTGGAGAGGATGGGAAGGAGAATTGCCTACTTCTTTTATAAAACACTGTTCTGAAAATCCTGCTTTTGATGAGAGAACAATGGCTTATTATAATGAAACAATAGAAACATCAGTGAAGCGAATTCAGCCACTCATTAGTTATTTTCATAAAGATCCAAGACCGGATAAGTTTGGAGGAACTTCACTAACAGGCGTTCAACCATATATGGGAACTGCAATCCCGAATTTACATGGTAGTGTTGTGTTTACTGACCTTGCTAGAAAAGAAGAGTCTCGGCCGCCAGTTAAAGGTGTATTAGCATATACTAGAGCAGGTACAGATGGTAAACATACTGATTTTCATGTTATTGAAACTGATTATGATTTTGGTACGCAATCAGCTTATTATATGAGTTTAGGAACAAATTTGGATCAAACTAGGTTATATTTAGGAGTTTACGGTTCTATGAAAGTAACTGATTTTAACAAAGGTACCATTTTTGAAATTACCCCTTAATACGATATACACTCGTAGTTTAATCATACAAGGAATTCCCTTTGTTTTAAAACGTACAAGTTCTCCCCCTAAAAGCCTTTTATTGTATAGTAACTCATTACAAGTAGAACACAGCTCATAAACCACTAGTGTATGAATAAGATAGAAAGTGATGGATGAGATATCTTTAGGGGGTATTTTGATGAATCGATTTGTACGTTATTGGTGTCAACTTATGATAAAGAATAATGGGGACTTTGTTCATAAAAGAAAATTATCCCTAGCAAATAAAGTAGTCATTACAGCTTTAATGAGTGCTTTGGCCACCATGTTTCAAGCAGCAGGTAACTTAATTCCTGGTATAGGGTTATTTATTAGCCCTTTTGCGACGTTACCAATTTTTTTGGCGATTTGCTACTCTATTCGTGAGGGAGTACTTTCTTATTTCCTTACTATTCTCCTATTATTTATTATTGAGCCAAGTGAACTAATTGTTTTTCCTTTTACTACAGGTTTATTAGGTATAGCCTTAGGGCTTTCCTTTATACTATTCAAGAGGAGAATTTGGGTTGTTTCCTTTTCTGCAATTTGTCTACTTATAGGAATTATGATAGTTCTCGATATTTTCCGTTTTCCAGTACTTGGTCCTACTATTCATACAATTATGGATATAAAAATGATTTTATCAATATTTATACTGAGTTTTCTATACTGCTGGATCTATGCAGGGCTTTGTAGAATATTGTTGAATAGAGTATATAGAGTATGGTTTTAACACTTGTATGGAATGGAGACTTAAAACATGTATAACGTTGCAATTAGGAGACCAAATTCGGATGATTTAGAGGAACTACACTTATTTTTCCGTATAGTTATTACGAATACATATAAAGACGAAGGATTATCACAACTATTGGATGACATAGAAAATGAAATTGACATGAAAAAGCAATATTTGAAAACAGATTTTGATAGTAATGGAGAAAAACGTTACTTTTTATTAGCAATTGATACAAATAACGATAAAATCATCGGAACAATTGAAGTTGGTCCAGCAAGTACGTTGATTAATAGTTGTACAGGCGGTGTACTTAAAGATTTGTATGAAATAGGAACTGTTTTTATACTGCCGGAGTATCAAAAAAAGGGTATCGGGAGTTTACTACTAAATGCAATATTTCTTACGTTACTTAGCAAAGGTATAACAGAGTATTGTTTAGATAGTGGCTACAAAAAAGCACAAAGTATATGGACGAAGAAGTTTGGAGAGCCTAGTTATGTACTGAAAGATTATTGGGGAGAATCAAGTGATCATATGATTTGGAAGAAGAGTTTACATGATACACCTATAATATTTGAATTATAAAATAAAATATGCCTATGAACGTAGCTTTTCTTACATATGTATGCTATTATTTATCTTTATAATAAAAGAGGACGTGAATGAACTTGATTAAAATTAGTATCCCTGAAGTTGATGTTACAATTACTGAACGTAAACAAGTTATTAGAGGAGACGAGCCAAGAATTACGCCAATCAATGGTTTTATCGACTTCCACTTGTTCCCTAGAGATAAAGGCGGCATTTTTATGTTTTACAATATTAATGACAAACTACTTTTCGTAGGTAAAGCTCGTAAAATTAGACAACGTATTAAGAAGCATTTTGAAGATAATGTTTCTCCAATCAAAAACCACCGTGATGAAGTATACCGCATTGATGCATGTATCGTAGAAGATCCAATTGAAAGAGAAATTTACGAAACATATATCATTAACGAATACAAAGCAAAATATAACGTTGATAAAGTATTCTATAAATAAGCAATAAAAAAACAATCCTAGCACATATACTGGGATTGTTTTTTATTTAGATTTAGCCCCCATATTTTTCTCCTTTTTTTAAATGATTAGCAGCAATAAAACAAACTACACCTATACATATAAGTACAATTCCAATTGTTTTATGTTTTCCAAAAAAGAAAGGAATATCAGAAATAACATTTGTCATACATAACCCTACAAATACAAGGATAGGTCCTACCCACAGTAATACATTGCCGAATTTCGTATGTTGCCACATAGTAAGCCTCCTTACCTCTTTTTACATATATATCCATGAATTAAAAGTAAATTCATAGAGAAATACAGTTTTTTTCATATCGAAAATTTAACCTTCATATATTGGTACAAGCAAACAAGAAAGGGGACCATCATGAATTGGTTAGAAGCTTTTATATTAGGGATCGTACAAGGTTTAACAGAGTTTTTACCGATAAGTAGTACAGGTCATCTTTATTTAGGAAGGCATTTGTTTCAATTAGATGAAGCAGGATTGTTTTTAGATACGATGCTGCACATTGGGACTTTACTTGCAGTGTTTATTTATTACAAAAAAGAATTTATATATTTAATCAAAAATCCATTTTCAAAACTAATGCTACTACTTATTGTTGGGACGATACCTGCGGTTGTAATCGGGTTGTTATTTAAAGACTTTTTTGAGGATATTTCAAAAACAGGTATTACGATTGGTTGGGAGTTTTTAGTGACCGGATTCTTCCTCTACATGGCGGATAAACAAAAGAATGGTCGTAAAAAAATGGATGACATTACATATAAAGATGCATTTATCATTGGTTCATTTCAAGCAGCGGCTATTTTTCCGGCTATTTCTCGTTCTGGTATGACAATCGTCGCTGCATTATGGAGGAAGTTAGACCGCGAAACCGCTGCTTACTTTTCCTTTTTATTATCAACGCCAGCTATTGTCGGAGCTATCATTTTGCAATTTGCAGATGTTTTTCAAGGGAAAGCAGAATCTATTTCTAGTACATCTTTAATTGTCGGAACGTTATCAGCAGCGTTTTTTGGATACATAGCCGTTTCATGGATGATTCAATATTTAAAACGTCACTCTTTAAAAGTATTCGCGTATTACGTATGGGGATTAGGTATTTTAATTTTAACGTTGCAATTTACTGATGTATTTTAAGTATAATGATAAAGAAGTTAATTTGTTTAAGATCCTGTTTCATTCATACAAGGCAGGATCTCTTTTTATTAAGGGGGAAAACATGTTTAATAAGGCTATCGTTATTGGTGGAAGTATGGCAGGAAAGTTCGCAGCAAAAGCATTATCAACTTCTTTTAAAGAAATAATCATTATAGAAGCTGGTGAAAGATGGGATGGAAAGTCTTCGAGAAAAAGAGTTCCACAAAGTAATCATCCTCATGTGTTATTAAAAGGCGGAGAAAACGCCATTGAGGAATTGTTTCCAAATATTACGAACGAATTAATAGAAGCAGGTAGTATCGTAAATAACTTTACTCGCGATTTAAAATGGCATCAATTTGGTTTATGGAAACAGCCATTCACAGGAGAAGTACATATGATTCAACAAAGTAGGTTTTTGCTTGAATGGCATATTCAAAAACGAATACATCAAATTTCAAATATCACCAGTAAATTTAAAACACTAGTGGAAGGGTTAATAGTAGACAGAAAGGCTAACAAAGTATGTGGAGTAAAAGTTAAATGTTTAGAGACAGGCATACAAGAAGAAATACATGCAGATATTGTTGTTGATGCAAGTGGATTTAGTTCAAAAAGTATAGAGTGGCTACGAGAATACGAAATTGAAGTACAAGAAGAGAAAGTTCGTATTAATTTATTTTACGCAACGAAAATGTTTAAACTTAAAGAAAATGAGGAGTTAGACTGCTGTAATATGCTAATGTCTCCAAGTTTCCCTGACAATCCGCATGGTGTTCTTATTCAAACGATTGAGGATAATCGTTATTTTGTTACTTTCAGCGGGTATGCAAGTGAGAAAGCACCACAAACAGATGAGGAATTTTATAATTTTGCTGAAAATCTATCAATCTCCAATGTTACAGATTTCCTAAATAAAGCGGAGGCAATTTCAGATATCAAAACGTATAAAATTCCTTATCAAGTACGTCGGAGATTTGATCTCACTACAAATATGCCAGAAGGATTATTAGTCGTTGGAGATGCACACTGTCGTTTTGATCCTGTTTTCGGTCAAGGTGTTTCCGTTGCAGCTATGGAAGCTCACCAGTTGCAATTACTTCTGCAAGGTAGAAAACAACTTGATAAAACATTTACAAAACAATTTTATAAAAAGGCAGCTACTATAATAGAAACCCCTTGGGATATGACAACAACGGAAATATCACATCACCCGCAGCTACAGAGAGAATTAACTACAAAACAAAAATTTCAGCTATGGTATACGAAACAAATATATCGACTATCCGCAAGTAATTCTGATGTTTATATTCGGTTAGTACGAGTGATGAATTTAATTCGTAGTCCATTTCACCTATTTCATCCAAAAGTGCTACTTGCTGTGTTATTAAAACGAAAGAAATAGCAGGAAAATAGTTGATTAAAAAAGAATATATAACAGTTAGTAGATATAGAAGGGGTAATCGAAATGAAAATATACATAGAACAATTAAAGAAACACGATGCTAAGGATTTATTTACGTTTGAACTTACGAATAAGTCTTTTTTTGAAACAATGGTACCTAATCGTGGCTCGCAATATTTTGATTTTGAATATTTTCAAAAACTACTAGATGATTTATTAATAGAACAGGCGGATGGAGAATCTTATTTTTATTTAATTCGTAACGAAGAAAATGAAATTGTAGGAAGAATAAATTTAATAGATATAGATTCGGAGACTCGAATCAGTTCGTTAGGTTATCGGGTCGGAGAAAAATTTACTAAAAAAGGAGTTGCAACTGCAGCCGTAAAATTAATTTTAGACGTAGCAAAAAATAATGAAATTAATGAGGTTCATGCTAAAACAACTTCTAATAATCTTGCATCACAAATTGTACTAGAAAAAAGCGGGTTTTCTTCTTATCAAAACGAAGCAGATACAACATCTGTACAATTGAATGGGGAACAGGTGAATTTTGTACATTATATTTGGAGAAATACTTCGCGCTTATAAGAAGGGGGACTTATTCATGAATGATTTACGATATCCAATTGGGCAATTTACATACAAACGTCCTATAACGGAAGACATGATAGATACATGGATTCAAGAAATTGAAGATTTACCTAATGAACTAACGAAAGCTATTAAAGATTTAGATCAGAAGCAGTTAGACACACCGTACCGCGTTGGTGGATGGACAGTTCGTCAAGTAGTCCATCACGTTGTTGACAGCCACATGAATAGCTACATACGCTTTAAATTAGCACTAACAGAAAAGAATCCAACGATTAAACCATATAAAGAAGAAAAGTGGGCAGAATTACCTGATTCTAAATTACCAGTAGATGTTTCATTAGTAATGTTAGAGTCATTACATAAAAGATGGGTTAACCTTTTATATTCTTTAGAACTTGAAGATTTAGAAAAGACATTTAACCATCCAGATACTGGTGAAACAAAACTTGCTGCTGCAATTGGACTATATGCATGGCATGGTCGTCATCATACAGCTCATATAACTTCATTAAGAAAACGACTAAATTGGTAACATGGAGATTACATTAGAGAAGGCAACAGAAAGTGATGCAGCAGTTTTATTTCAAATGCAAATAGACTCATTTAACCCTTTATTAAATAAATATAAAGACTATGAAACAAACCCAGCAAATGAATCTATTGAAAAAACTATATTTAGAATAAATAATCCCAGCAGTAATTTTTATAAGATGATAATAGATTCGAAACTTGTTGGAGCGATATGTATATCCCAAAAAGAACTACCTTATAAATTTTGGATCAGTCCAATGTTTATTCATCCAATCTATCAAGGGAAAGGAATTGCTCAGAAGGTACTTATTTTAATTGAAGAGATGTTTCCAGAAGCACGAAGTTTTGAACTTGCTACGATTTTAGAAGAAGAAAGAAATTGTTTTCTATACGAAAAGATGGGATATAAAAGAACAGAAGTAACTAAGAAATTAAATGATAAAACTACACTTATTTATTACAAAAAAGAAAGGTAAAGCGTTTAAAATACACTTTACCTTTTTATGTTATTTTAGATTAAATATACAATTTTGATGTATATTCTTCCAAAATAATCGGATTAGTAATTTTTAAAATGAATAAACATGCAAAAAATACACTATTTCGTCGTATATGTTACCAACGCTTTTTGAATGCTTAAAACACTATCGTCACCTTTAAATTCTTTCGTAATTGGCGTGCTCAAACTAGATACCCAAATTTTAAGTTCAGCGTCTAAATCAAAATGCCCAGCTGTTTCAATGCTAAATTGTGTAATGCTTTTATAAGGGATTGAATGATACTCAGTTTTTTTACCTGATATTCCTTGTTTATCTACTAAAATAAGACGACGATTTGTGAATACAATTAAATCACGAATTAATTTATAAGCATGTTCAACTTTCTCATCGTCTAACATAATCTTCTCTAAATCACGTTCTACACTTTCTGTACTCGTATTTGATGCATTTCCTAAAATACCGCTAAATAAACCCATAGGAAATTCCTCCTCCATTATTTGTGGAATGTGTTACTTATATTGTACCATGCTATTTACTAAGAAATTATGATATTACTTTAGTAGTTTCTGGTTATTATTGCAATTCATTTATATAACCTCATCTTAATATCTTATGCTAATATGTAAGTAAGAAAAAAGAAGCAGAGGGATATAGCATGAAAAATATCGGTTTAGTATTAGAAGGCGGAGGAATGAAAGGTTTATATACGGCAGGCGTACTCGAATATTTTATGGAAAAGAACTTATTTTTCCCTTATGTAGTTGGCGTATCCGCCGGAGCTTGTATGGGAGCAACTTATTTATCACGTCAAAAAGGGAGAAATAAAAAAGTAAATACAGAGTTAGTAGCAGATCATCGTTATATATCTTATCGAAATTTAATTCGAAAACGTGAATTATTTGGAATGGATTTTTTATTTGATGAAGTACCGAATAAAATTGTACCGTTTGATTTTCAAACTTTCTTAAACTCAAATGAACAGTTTGTTATAGGAACGACTGACTGCGAATCAGGACAAGCTATTTATTATAATAAAGCAGAACACGGAAATGACATTTTAAAAATCATTCGTGCATCTAGCTCAGTGCCGTTTATAGCGCCTGCTGTAGAATATGATAATCGAAAATTGCTAGATGGAGGAATTATAGATCCTATACCAGTTTTAAAAGCTCAAACTGATGGTTATGAAAAGAACGTTGTAATTATGACAAAACCAGAAGGATATGAGAAGCAACGAAATAAATTTTCTGGCCTAGCTAAAATTTTATATAGGAAATATCCGAATATCGCACAATCTTTAGTAGAACATTATCGTTTTTATAATGAGACGATATCTTATATGAATCAAATAGAACAAAAAGACAACTTTTATATTATTCAGCCTAGTGTACAGCTTCCAATAAGCGGAATAGAAAGAAGTAAAGAAAAGCTCGTTAATTTATATAATCTTGGCTATACAGATGCTCAATATCATTATGAAAACTTATTAAATTGGATAGAGAACTAAAGGGGTGGAAAGTTGAAGTTAGGAAAAAGGGTTATTTTTAATGAATTGCAGAAAATGCATAGTCCACTGTATAAACCGTTTCCGAATTGTGACATTCGAAAAATACGAAAAGATTTTAATAATATGTTTACAGAAGATGATTGTATAAGCGCTGATTTAAATTATTATTGGATGCATACAGCAGGTACTTTAAGTTACGTACTTAATAACAATGAACAGGAGATTGTGTTTAATCAAATAAAGTGGCTAAGGATATCGTTTTTCGAGTGGTTTCCGCAATATCGTTTTTTAGAAACAGAGATTATGAAGTATCCCATTTTATATAGAGATTTCATGAATTATGAAAAGACCCGCAAGCTATTACTTTATTATCTTACTGAATAAAAATTAAAACGTACAAGTGATGCTGCTTGTACGTTTTTTGTTCATAAAATATTCAATATTAACATGTAGGTATTTTAACGAGAAAAAAGAAGTACATATAGAGAATGTGTGAGGGAGGAGATAGAAGTTTGTTAGCTGTTTTCCTTTCAATTCATGTCCAACTCAAATATTTCGAGTAAAATTCGCTTCTAAATGGTATTATCAAATATCAAGAAAACTAATTTAGAAACGAAGAAGGGACAGGTTTAATATGGAAAACGTATCAAATGTAGATAAAGTAGAATCAATTAAATCTTTACAGTCAACAATCCGTAAACTTGAAAATGCGCTATCTCAGATGACTCAAAAAGGCTCAAACACTACTTTAGTGAAAAAAAGACTCAAAGCAGCTAGTATCGGCTTAGCTATGTTAGAAAGTATTTGGAATCAAGAAACCCATCATTACACGCAAAAGGATTTAGCAGACGCTCGAAATATTCTAATTGGTTTGCTTCCATCAATTGAAAAGATTTATGTTAAGTCAAAGCTTGGGAGTCCTCAAAGAACTCTTTTAGAAAGAAGAATAAAATCATTGGAACTTTCTATTCAAGCAATTGATCATTTTTCTAATCAATAACTTCTCTAAACACATAACTTACGACTACTTTTATATAGGGATTCTAATGAAAAAACTACATATAGAATACTACAAAGGAGGAAGAGAGGTGACTACAATAATCAGTCCTAAGTTAGAGAAGCTTAAAAATCAATTAAAGAATGGAAACGAAAAAGCTCTTTATACTTTTTTGGATGAAATCAAGTCAAATCATACACCACTAGTAGAACAATGTCCTATAGATAATCAGTATAAACTTATAACGTATATATGGTTAGGTGATCAAAATACTGAAAATGTTTATGTAGTCGGTAGTTTTCCTGGTTGGGATCTGTCTGTAAATCAATTACAACGATTGTTACAGACAGATCTTTGGTATGTTACGTTTAGGACGAATAAAAGGTTCATTTCAACTTATTATTTTACAGTAAATGATTTTTTCAAAAATGATTGGAGAAAGCGTAGTGAACAGTACCGACTAGACCCATTCAATGAAAATGTATTTGGAGAAGGTGCCAATAAAGCGTCTGTGTTAAAAATAGATATGGAAGTGCAGTATAGCAGTCGTTTTCCTTCAAATGATTATCCATCCGGAAAGATTGAAACATATTCTTTTTATAGTTCGATTTTAAATAACACACGCAAAATTCATATTTATACGCCTCATGATTGTTCTCACACTTCACATCTTCAAGAACTTCTCATTGTATTTGATGGGAATTCATTCATTAATGACCTTTCAATCACAAAAACACTTAATTATTTAATTTACGAAAAAGAAATCCCATCGTGTATTGCTGTTGCTATAGATCCTGTTAATCGGCTAGAAGAGCTAACTTATAACGATAAAATGAACGCATTTCTAACAAAGGAATTACTTCTGTGGATTCAGGCTAAGTATCGTGTGCATAAAGAAGCGAAACATACAACAATTGCAGGTTTCAGTCTTGGTGGCCTAGCAGCTTTTTATGCAGCACTTCAAAATCCATATATTTTCGGAAATGTGTTGTCAATGTCTGGATCCGTACATTGGGAAAAGGATAATTACGAAAATACAATTCCTTGGATTGAAAATCAAATTTCATCAATAGATTTTAATACGACTCATCTCAATTCTTACATAGCAGTAGGTGAACTTGAAAACGAACCTCTTTTAACGGCTAATAAACGGCTATATAGAGCTTTAGAAGAAAAGAAATACCAAACCACTTATGAAGAGTTTCAAGGCGGACATGATAGCGTGTGGTGGCGAGAAAAGCTATTCGATGGATTAAGGGCATTAGAACTTACAAAAACGACACTAAAAAATAAAAAGGAGAGAGAATCTATGAATCAAGAAGAACTAGATAAAAAACTAAAAAAGCAAGAGATTTTAGTAAAAGATGAGAAAGTTTGGTCCTATACGTATGAGGATCATATTAGTTCTATCGTTAAAGAAGCAGAAAAGAAAGGGTCTTTTGATAATTTACCTGGTAAAGGGAAACCACTGAATCTTGATAAAGATCTTTCGTACAATCCTGAAAAACAACTGTATAGAACTTTGAAAAATAATCATGTTTTACCTAGGTGGATTGAGATTTCAAAGGAAATTGATGACTTAAAAGAAAAACTAAAAGAAAATACAAATACTGCAGAAGCAGCGAATTTAATTCGGACTATTAATAAAAAGGTTTTAGAACATAATTTACTTTGTCCAGCAAGTGCGCAAAAAACGAGGGTGAAAACGGACTTTTAACAATTTTTCATGAAGCTATCTCTTGCTATATAATTAAGTAAGGCATTTTCAATTCATTATGAAAGGGAGGCAAATGTGATGAAGAATACGTATCAACTTCAAATTCCGAAAGAACTAGAGCAGTATCGTAGTATTTTAGAAGAAAGTGTAAAACCGTATATTAAAGTGTCTGGAACATTAGCAGAGACAACCCTTTTTGAAAGTAAGTTTGGTGGTTATCCGTATTTACCTATAGATCAAGAGCATCCTAAAGATTCAAATGGACAACCTATGATGTTACTTGCACAGTTAAACTTTGAAGAAATTCCGCATGTTGAATATATGCCCCAAAAAGGAATATTGCAGTTTTTCGTAAGTACTGATGATGAGCTTTATGGAGCAGATTTTGATCACCCAACAATCCAAAAAGACTTTCGAATTATTTATCATTCTAAAATTACTGAAGATTTAAATAAGGTAATTACTGATTTTAGTTATTTAAACATTTTAGAAATAGAAGACTTTATCATACCTGAAGCAGCAAAATTACAATTTGAATTAGATTATCAACCCATAACATCTAGAGATTATCGATTTGAAAAGATGTTTAGTGAGGATATTGATTGGGAAGAAATTGTTGATGAAGAAAATAATACAGAATTAGGCGAACTGTATGATGATTTATGTAAAGATTTCGGACATAAAATTGGTGGTTATCCATTTTTTACACAGACAGATCCAAGGGAATGGGAAGAAAAATACCAACAACATGATATATTATTACTACAAATCGATACAGACGACTCATTAAATATTATGTGGGGAGATTCTGGTGTTGCTAATTTCTTTATTAAAAAAGAAGATTTGTTAAATCTAGATTTTTCCAATGTTATTTACAACTGGGATTGCTACTAAAAAGATATAAATGAAATACTAGCAAGCTAAAAAATCTTCCTGAAGGTGAGGGAGATTTTTTTATGTTAAAAATAAACGTTATGTTAACTAGAGTGTAAGATAATACGAATAATAAAAGTCAAGCATAAAAGTCAAGCGTAAATAACAGAAATAACAAGAAATAATGTAAAGTTGTAAAACGTGTGTAAATAGCAATAAATTTATAAAGTACAACATAAAATAAAATTATTAATTTATATTTTGTAAAAAGATTTTTCTGCATAAAAAAATTGTTACTGATCAAAAAATGTTTTTGATTCGTTAAATCTTAATCAATAATCGATTAAGATTTGCTGTGATGAATTTATAACTAAAAAACGACAAAAACTGTATAAATTCGTTTAAAAAAGATTTTATGTGAATCTCACTAAAAATCTCTGCTTCGTCTCATTAAGTATAGTTTACTTGTATTTTGATACCTGATATTACTTTGGTTCTATAACTGCCTATAATATATATTATGTTAACTGGATAAAAATAATAAACTTATTATATGTTAGTTTGCATTGTTACGCTTCCCTTTTCATCAGATTCATTCTGTGTAATCGATTGTGTGCTTATTTGTTGTTGTTTTATGAGTTGTTGATGATAATGTCTCCAGATATAAATTATATTTAAGACAATAAAAAATGCAATTCGTTTTAAATGAACACATTAAACGAATTGCATGGATATGATTCATAATAAGTTTTTAAAATTAGTTTGCTACAGCAATTGCTTCGACTTCAATTAATAAGTTATCGTTAATTAACTTTCTAACTTCGACAGCTGAACTTGCCGGTGGATTATTAGTATCAATGTATTGATCTCGAATATCTCTAACAACGGCCATTTGAGAAATGTCTGTTAAGAAAAATGTTAATTTTACTACATCATTGAAATTTAAGCCTGACGCTTCTAATGCGATTTTAATATTTTCAAATACTTGTCGTGTTTGTGTAGCTAAATCATTAATTCCAACAATTTGACCGTCTATATTAATTGCTACTTGTCCAGATATGTAAATCGTTCGTTTAGCGTTACTAACTTCCACTACATGTGAGTATCCAAAAGTTGGTGGCATCGTTTCTGGATTGATAAATTTCTTTTGCATGGCTCTTCTCCTCTTTGAATATCTTATTTTCTTTATATTAGATTTTAAATTCAGATTTTACCGTTCAGCTGCTACATTTGTAAAAGTATATTAACACTTTAATTTAAAGTTATTGATGGATTATGTACGTTTGATTTTTTTGTGTGCTTGTTATAATTACACCTTGTTTTATTAATTCTTCAGTTACTTTTGTATAGAAAAAGTGATACCACCAGATAAAAAACTCTTCATAAGTAATTTCTTTTGAGTATCTGCTGCTGGCAAAGTATTGTTTTAAAGGTTTATCGTTTTCGTTGAACAATAAGACTAAATCTTCACTGATTGTGTTTGCAATTTCGTTAAGTATAAATAAGTCTGTTGATTTAAATACAGGGATAACAGGTTGTGAATTTTGATATAAGCCTAATTTTTCGTAAACTACGTTTAAATGTAAGTCTTTTTGTCTATCTGCTGCTACGAAACCTTTTACTAATTGTTTTTTCTTATAATTAATATCGGTACTATTGTTTTGAAAATATTCTTTAAATGTTTCGTTATCTGCTGTTATTAAATTTAATGTTGAATATCGAGAATTTCCATAAAGACCAATTTGAACTTCTCCTAAATCTAAATACGTATTACCATACATCCCGAAAGCCTCTATATCTGTTAGTTCTTGTTCTTGAATAGCATAATAATATCGTTTCTTATTTCTTAAAGGTCGTTTCTTTTTTAAATAGTTTTCTTCAATGTAATTTATTTGTCCAAAATCTAATAACACACCACTATACAATAAAAGACTATAAGATTCTCTAGATAAATGATTAAACGTGTCGATTCTTTTTGAAATATCTTCAATACGGCTTGAATAGTTTTCAAAAATCTTAAGTGTTGGTTTAATTAGAGGTTCACAAAGATTATAAAGCTTTTCTCCTTCACAAACTGTTATAATCATACACGTTGGATAGTACCTCCCTCCTATTTGTTTCAATAGCCCCTCTGCTTCTAATAAATTAACGCGCTTTTCAAATTCATCATTCGCCCAATTTAACATCATTTTTATAGCATTTGACTCAAAACCAAGATGAATCAATACAAGTAAATATTGAAGTTTCGTTCCTTTTATTTTTATAGATGGCGAATTATCTCCAGACGAAATCATTTTTGCTTCATAAGCTGTATGTAATATATTCTCCGGACTATTATTAGTGAACATTTCATATTCTCTCCCTTACTAATAAATTCATTATAAAATCTATGTATTTATTAAGTTCTATAAACGAAAATGAGTGTCCTCTAATAATCTCAAATTAAAAACCTTAGCATAGATATACTAAGGTTCCTTACATTTTTATAATGAATGAATTCTTTCATAGTCTTTTTTAAATTGATTATCATTTTTTAACCAACTTTTAAAAGTTGGTTCTTTTATTTCTAAAATGGAACAAGTTTTAGCGATACATTTATTTTTCATATATTCCTTAAGGAAATTTTGTTTTCTCTGCTTAACAGCAGCTTAAGTTCTTTTTAGCTTTCGATCTTTTTTTCTTCCGGTTAAAATGACGCGATAATGTTTATTTTGATTTAGTAATTCGGCTGGTAAATTATGATTTTGTAGTACCTGATTTAAAGAATTCATAAAGCTATATGATCCTCCTACAAAGCTTACTGTATAAGTTTCATACTTGACGTAACCATCCCCATCAAAATATCCACGAACAAAATGATGTAAATATTCTTCTGGTACGAAAGGGAATTCAATGTTAAAAGATTTACATGGCATAATTCCATGTATGTTCATAAGGTCATCTTTTATTGTTTTGCTATTAATATTTAGCATATATACACCTGTTTTTTTGTTTTGGTATAGCGGCTGATTTGTTTTTAGTTCTTTTTTTATGTCTTCTAAAATATAACTTTCTTTTTGTGATATACTGACGCATTGATTTTCTTTTGGTATAACACCGTCAGCTGCTATAAACCCTAAAATATAAGCCATGTTATTTGACCACGTTTTAAAATAATCTTCTGTTATGTCATACTTTCTCTTCCAGCTCCCTATAGCGCGCCTTGGCACGTTGCTGTCTGATAGAACCATACGAATATACCTTGCAGATACGTTAGCAAGCATAGCGATTTCTGAGGTACCCTTCCCTTCCGCATACAGATGAATGATTTCAGGTTTTGATAGTTTACATTTTGATTTCTTTTTTCTCTCTATTTGCACTTACATCCTCTCCTTTCTTTTACTAATTAGAGACATATTTTCTTCTTTAACATATAACAAAACGTATGTTCCTTGTTACTTGTAAGAAGAAATTTACTAAATTAAAACAATTTACATTTATTTAGTATTCGTTTTATCTGCTGCTGCATGGTTTTTATTTTGTATATAAGAATAATGAATTTGACAAATTTATGAAATGTACTGCAATTACGGTGAAAGGTAAAATGATTTCGTTTAAACTACAAATAGCCACAGTTTGGAGATGCCTCTTCCCCGTTTCCTCTGTTTAATAGTAAACGTTATAGTGGTGCTTTTTCTTTAGAGCATGAAGATCTTCAAGAGATTGATGCAAAATACGGTCCATTCGATCTTACGTTAATGGAATGCGGGCAATATGATCCAAGGTGGTCTGCAATTCATATGTTGCCTGAAGAAACAGTACAAGCTCATATTGATGTACAAGGAGAATTACTTCTTCCGATTCATTGGGGTGCTTTTACATTAGCATTACACGAATGGAGTGACCCGATAGAACGTGTTACGAAAGAAGTTAACCGTTTAGGAGTTAAAATTACAACGCCTCAAATTGGCGAATCTATTACGTTAAAATCTACAGACTATCCTAGGTATGCTTGGTGGCAAAAAGTCTAATTATAATAAAAAGCGAATCGTCTTATATAAAAGATTCGCTTTTTACTTATTGATTATAATGTATCGTTGACAAACTGATTAAACTTGTCTATTTCTTCAACGAATGGATTATGATTACTTTCTTCAAATTTAGTTAATGTTGCGTTCGGGATTAAATTTGCTATTTCACGAGAAAATATGTAGGGACATTGTGCATCATGCTTACCACAGTATATAAAACTTGGGATTTTTACGAATTTAAGTTTCTGACGAACATCATAATCTTTATATTCAACTTGTCTAAAATAATTTAACCGATTGCCAACTGTCTTTCCGCTATTCGGCAATTTTAATGCCTCTTCAAGCTTTTCTTCAGAATAAAAAGACATAAGTGCCCACTCTATACTTAATGCTTTTCTTTCTTCTTGTACTGTACTATCATCATTTAATGCATTCATAATTGATACGATTCTATTAAATTTTACATTTTCACTACAATATATACTATCTTTATGAGATGCATATTCCTTGCTCGCCGCTGCGCCACCAACAATTATTTTCGTTAAACTTTCTTGTGCTTCAGTCGCATATACAAGAGCTAACATCCCTCCTGTCGAATGACCAGCAAACCCCCACTTATTAATATATAAAGCTTCTCGAATCGCTTCTAAATCTTTAATCGTTTCGGTCATACTATATTCAGAATCAGTATTAGATAAAATAAAATTATGCTCTAATATGAATTCATTGTGGAGCACTTCAACTAAAAATTTAGGTATCATCTCTCCTACGCCGTAATTATAATCACTAAGAATCCAAGAAATCTCTTTCCAATCTAGAATTCCTTCTGAGACTTTTTTTGGAGTGTGATATATAAATTCATGAAGTAACTCTACTAGATAAACATACATACCGCCAGAATATGAAGAATCCTCCCATGTAATAATGCCTTTAAATTGAATTTGGTCATACGTAACTTTTATATTAGTCTCTTCTTTTATTTCACGAATCGCATTTTCTAAAGGTGTTTCGCCCTTTTCTATCTTTCCTCCTACACCATTCCATAATCCTTTTACCGGATCATATTCTCTATTTAACATAAGTATCTCTTCATTTCTTTTTATAAAACATAAAGTGTGCTTGTACATAACGTGATTCCTTCCTCCGTTTTTAATAAGCTCTTACTGGAGATATAAGATGGATTGCTGCAGAGTGTGTCCCTGCTTCAACTAATATCGGTCTCATAGAACCGCTGAAACTTAAAGTAACCGTTTCTTCTTTTATTGCCCTTAAAGCATTCAACATAAATCGTCCATCGAAAGATATATTGAATTGTTTTTCACCTTGAATTACATCTATCTGTTGTGTCTCAGATATTTTTCCAATCTGAGAAGCATTAGAAGAAACTTTAATTGTAGATTCATTTACAATTTCTAAGTTAACATTGTTATTTGCCCATTCACTTGCTAATAAGCTTGATCGATCTACCCCTTGTAACATTCTTTGTCTATCTATGTTAATGACTGTTTGAAATTCATTTGGAATTAAACTAGATATATTAGGATATTTCCCTTCAATTAATCTTGAATATAATGTAGTTGTGCCGAATGTAAAAATAATGTGGCTTTCTGATAGATAAATAGAAACGAATTCTAAATTGCTGTTCATTAATTTTAAAAGTTCATTAATGGTTGCACTTGGTACAATACAATTCGCTTTCACATTAGTAGAAATTAATGTTTCACGTATAGCTAGTCTATGAGAGTCAGTTGCAGCGCATATTAATTTGTTGTGGTCTAACTCGATATGTACGCCAGTAAGAACGGGTCTAGATTCATTTTTCGCTACTGCAAAGACTGTTTGTTTAAACGCATCAATCAATTGTTTTGTTTCTATTTGTATTTCTGCATGATCGTCTATTTGTGGTACGTTAGGAAATTCATTCGCTGGAAAGCCATTTAAGTTTAATGTGATTTCTTCTGATTGTATGGTAATTGTTTGCTCATTCTTACTTTTTATTACTATATCGCTTGGCATTTTCTTTATAATTTCAATGAAGTATTTTGCAGGTACAACAATTGTTCCTGCTTTTAAGGTAGTCGTAATTTGTTCGTCATCCATGGAACTAGGGATGAATTTTTCGATGAAAATATTTGAATTACTTGCGATTAAAGTAATTCCAGATTGATCTGCAGTTATTTTTATACCGGATAGTATAGGAATTATAGCTTTCGTAGATATTGCTTTACTTACTTCTGAAAGTGCTTGAGTGAAATATTTATGATTAACGATAAACTCCATTTTTTCCCCGCCTTACATGAAATGATAGTTTTATGAAGATTGATGAATGATTGTTCCGTTAAAAAAGTAAGGTACTGTTTCTTTCCTTTGTAATATATTTAATAAGTGTTCTGGTATACGTAAATGCGGTTCTGCTCTATGTAATTCCATCCAAGTAATCTCTTCAATTTCTTTTGGCCTTGTTATATTTGTTTCCCCTCCAATTATTTCACCTAAAAAATTAAAGAATATTGCATGATGTCCTCTCTCTTCAAAAAAAGCTTCGCTAATGTAACAAATACCATTTACAGTTATATGTAGACCAGTTTCTTCTTTCACTTCTCGAATGACTGCCTCCTCTAACGTTTCTCCTAATTTAACTGCACCACCTGGTAGTGTGTAATAAGAACCATTCTTCCCTTTGTTTTTTACCATTAAGATCTTTTCATTTGTTTTATCGTATAAAAGCGCATATGTAACATTTACTTTTTTCATCTAAGTCCACCTTCAATAACGAGAATTTTCTGTCTTTGTTACATTCTACCATTTAATCGTTTTAAAATATAAAAAAATTAATAGAGTATTTCATTTATCTATCCTTAGTAAAGGTAATAATTGATCCCCCTTCATTTCTAAATAAAAAGAACGTATTTTGAAAGTAATTATTCAACGTACGCTCTTTATGATTTGATTGATTCATTTTGGGATTCTATATATTTTCTAACCTTTTTTCCAAATAGTATCGATTATGTCCTTTAGGGTGATCTTCACTTACTCCAATTACTTTATATCCATGTTTTTTATAAAAAGCAGGTGCCTGAAAGCTAAAAGTATCTAAATTGATTAGGCTACACTCTTTTTCAATTGCAAATTCTTCAATAAGTTTTATTAACTTGGTTCCATAACCTTCGTGTCTATATTTTTCAGAAACCCATAAGAAATCAACATGTACGTGGTGCCAAAATGTAATTCCAGTTATTCCGCCTACTATTTCTTCATTTTCATTTTTCACTATAAAACTAATTTTTTCTGAAGGCTTTTTCTCTTCATCTGAAATATGTTTTTGATTATATTCAATTACTTTTTCTCTTATGTAATCACTATCTTCTTGGACCCATTGTTTTACTATTTTCATTTTAATTATCACGCTCCTTTTAAAGTATCTATTCAATTTAATAATCGTAATATCCTGTCTAACTTAATTGTCGTAGTGCAATGTTTCATTTCACTAAAATTTAAAAAAGCCGTACTACATTTTATTTGTAGTACAGCTTTTTACCGCGTTTGATTCTTTTTACTTAAAACTTCCGTTAGTTTGAACGTATTAGTACAATAATTCAATTGTATTACTGCGAAAAAGAATGAACATTCCTAAACCAATTAGAACAATTGGAACGATAATATGACAATTTCTCTCAAGTACTTTAGCTAAAATAGGAGCTCTTAACAATGTGTAGCTAATAAAACACCATATTGCTATCATGCAAAAAAAGATAATTAATGTAACGAAATTTGCTTCCAAGGATTGACTAGTGAACATTGGTATATAAATTGAGATATTATCAGCTCCATTAGCTAATGTAATCGCAGCTACTTTAAATAATGAGCCAGAAGTGTTATCAATGACTTCATTACTTTTGTTAGAACGAAGCGAGAATAGTCCTTTAATCCCCATATAAATTGGCACGAATCCTAATAATCCGATCCACGATATAGGAATGAAAAAAGAGCTTAAGAAACCAATAATACTTAGAAAAATAATTACACTAAACCCCAAATATTGTCCAATAACAATATAAAGTTCTTTTATCTTAGTTTTCCCATGGAAAGTTCTATCTTCTTCCTTACATACTCCTGTCTTTACTTGTGAAAATAAAACAAGGAGTATAAAAATATCATCAATATTTGTTGAAGTAAATGCAATAAAAGAAGAAATTATAGTTGTAACCAAAATAAGCCAACTACCTTTATAATGAAATGTATGCCTACTAGCGAAGCGGATTAACTGTAGTTTTTTATCAATATTTTGATTCTTTTATAAAACAATATGAATATTTTACTTATCTGCTACTTGATTCGTTAATAAATAAACCACTTTATTGCTTCTCAAATCATTTCATTTTAAATTAAGTAAGTGTATTCTTCCTACACAATGGCTAAAAAGGGAAAATTAAATGTTGTGTAATATAAAAAGAGCCCTTTATGAGGACTCTTTTTAAACTTAAGCTACTTTTCGATATAAATGTTGTGTTTCTTTTTTCTTTTCTGCTTTTGGTGGACGAATTAAAATAGATATAATGAAAGAGATAACAGAAAGAACGCCGATTATAATAAAGGTTGGTTCAAATCCTCCAAGAAGCGCCCCGATGAATGATCCTGCAAGTGCACCAAATCCGAAACCTTGGTATACAATCCCATAATTTGTACTATGGTTTTTTAATCCGAAGAAATCTCCAACAATAGCTGGGAATATAGTGATATTACCGCCAAAGCAAAAGGCAACACTTGCTACACATGCGAAATATATGCCGTAATTTAGCGGAATGAAACTTAATGTAAAGACTGACAATCCAATGATAATAAACGTTGCAGAAACGATTTTCATTCGACCTATTTTATCTGATAACGTTCCAAGAACAATACGACCTACTGTATTAAAAATTGCAATCATTGCAACGGCGTTAGCGGCAGTTGCTGCGCTAAGTCCAACGAGCTGCACTCCGATATCTTTGACCATACCGATTAAATATAGACCGCCCATACACGATGTGAATAGCATAAAAAACAAAAGGTATACTTGTTTCGTTCGCATCATTTCACGAGGTGTATAATCATTGTGTAAAGTCTCAGCTACAGTGTTACTTACTATTGCTTCACGTAAGAAGAACGATCCGATTAATACTAAAAGTAAGACGATAATCCCCCAATATAAAAAGGCTTGTGATACACCAAGGCTGTCGATCAGATTTCCGTTTATATATCTAAAGATTAAGCTGCCCATTCCATATGCTGATACAGATATACCTGAAATAAGCCCTTTCCGATTCGGAAACCATTTAATTAAATTAGATAATGATGTGATATAAGCAGTTCCATCGGCATAACCAACTACTACACCCGCTAATAAATATAGTAATGGTAAGGAGGAAACTTGTGAACTTAGTATTAAACCGAGTCCCAGCACAATCCCTGCAGTAGCGATGAGTTTTCGAAGCCCTAATTTTTGCTGTAACTTTCCTGCAAATAATGTTGAAAATGATAAAGAGAAGCTTGTAATGGAGAAAGTTATAGCAACTGAATTAAGGTTCCATCCAAACTTACTTACAAGGGGCTGATTAAATAAACTCCATGTATAAATTGTTCCAAGGCCAATTTGAACAATGATTGTACCTAGAACAATTAGTAACGGATTTATAGAAGTTTGTTTCATACTAACTGTCCCCTTCTTTTATCGTGACATGAATTTTCACAGTTAGTATAACCATCATAAAAAGCAAGATACTGCATGAAAAATGGAAATTGAATTCATGTACACAAAAAGACACTCCATTATGAAGTGTCTTTCTGCAGGTTATATTAGATTTACTTAAAGAAAGCTTTGTTAAGATAAGACATTTTCAAATGCTTATGTATATAGAATACCAAAAGATTTCTGTCATGAGATGGGACTTAAGATGTATTTTTCATTCATCATATAGTCGGATAAACGAAAAATTAATATTCAATTTCATCAAAATCTTTCGGCTGCGGTACCGTTTGCATATTAGCTGCATCTTTTGGATCGCTATAAATTGCATTTTGTTCTGTATTTACATCCTTAATGTTTTGCTTTTTATTTTTGTTCACTTTATCTTTCACTTTCAATCACTCCTTTTTGTTATAGGAGTAATTATGCCCTATTACTGTTACGAAATGTATCAACGACTAAATTACTAAATTCACGTAAATAATATAAATAATTATCACCGCCGTAGTTGTATCTTTTATTATACATTTTCGCAACAACTACATTATATTCAGGTATTACTAATATAGTTGGTCCCGTAATTCCTAATATTTGATACGAGCCTTTTGGTACACGTTCGCCTAGTTCACTTAATTGTGCAGGTTCATTTTGAACGAACCAAAACAAGCCATTTTGTGGTAGCTCTTTATTTGCATATGTTGGACTCTGCAAACTCGTAGCGATTTTTATAACTTCTTTTGGAACAATTTGTTTATCATGTATCATACCTTGATTTAAATGAAGATTGCCCCACTGTGCAAATTCTCTAGCGGAGACAAACAGATTTTTTTCAGTACCGTCATCTACTGTACCAATTTCACTAATTGCGTCTTTATTTGGATCATCAACAACTGCAACTAAATTATCATCTTGCTGTATTCTCCATCCTGTTTCTTGGAAATTAGCAGGTTTAAACACACGCTCTTTTAACAATTCAGGAAAACTTTTGTTATATAGCTGATAAATAAGACGTGTCATCATTCTTACATTAATATCTCTATACGCCCATCCTTGCCCCGGTTCAAATTCACGAAAAATTATCCCGCCATTCGTTTCTTCTAATCCGTGCGAATGTGTTACTAAATGTCTTATCGTCGTTTTACTAAGCAATACAGGATCAAAGTCTTTAAAATATTTTATCGCTTCATCATCAATAGAGTTTATTTTCCCCTCGTAAAGCGCATACGCTATCATTAATCCTAAATAACTTTTTCTAGCAGAAGCAACGTTAAATTGTGAAGATGCTGTTACTTTCTTGCTTGTAGATGTATTTGAGTGATAGCCACTATAATGCTCCAGTACAATTTTGTTATCTTTCATTATGCAAAGCGCTGCTGCAGAGCTATGGTTTTGTTCTTTTATATTTTCTACCCAAGAAATCAACTTATCATATGTATACAAATAAATCCCCCTTAATACACATAAAAATTACAGCTTGAAAGAAAAGTGCAAAATAGTTTTCACACCTTTCCTTCAAGCAAAATATCTTTGATGTTCTATACTTAAATGATCCACCAGTTCCAGCAATTAAAGCAACCGAAACATCCAGCGCATCCTATGCATCCGCCGCAACGACCTGCACAACCACCACATCTGCCGCCACATCCGCCACAGCGTCCACCACAACCTCCGCATCCGCCGCAACGACGTGCATCGTCTTGAATGTAGTAGTATGGATATTGACTTTGTTGTTGATCCCAATACACAACATTACCAGTTTGATAATCATTAAGGTTTAATGATTGTAGTTCTTGTTGAAACTGATTCATTATGAAACCCCTCCATTTATAAATATAAATTCCGTCCACATATTGAAGTTAATAAATGTTAATAAACAAAGTAGAAACAAATGGCTATATACTTGAATACGTACATCAACAAAATATGAACTTACACTAGGTGATGTACCTTGTTTTTCAGCCTATTTTCTTAATCACTTTTTGCTGGACGAATTTATTATTAATAGAGGTTTTTAAAAATTACTAATCCAACAGTTTAGTAGTTCATCACTTAATTTTCTTTCTAGTAACTCTTTAACTAAAGGTTCTGGCATGATTTTATAAGTATGTAAAGCTTCTTGATTATAATCTATCCAGTGAAATGCCAAATGAGATTCTTTAGATTTTGGTATGAAATCAATATGTAGCTCTTGTGAATCTATCTCAAAAATATGATTGATTTCATGGTGAAGAACTTCTCGATCTTGCCATCGGTTTTCTATGACTCCTAAAAATTGTTTTATACTACAATTTACTCCGAGCTCTTCCCTTAGTTCTCTTATTAATGCATTCTCAGCTGATTCGCCAACTTCAACATGACCACCTGGTAAAAAATAATGATGGCCAATATATTCAGCCACTAACAATTTTTTATCCTTAATCATAACAGCTCGTACAATATGATGAAATTTATTTTTCAATTGTTATTCCTCCCATTCATTTATTTTATATTTGATTAAAATAGTCATTTAATATCGGGATAATATAAATCATAGGTGTTTCATACGGATGAATTTCGTTAATAACTTCAAGTGCATCCTTTACAAGATCCCGTTTGCACTTTATTTCAATTTTACATTCTTGCCCTTCACAAATCTGACCAATTTCCCCGTTAAAAGGTGATGCGCCTTTTAACGGTCTCCAGTATCCTTTCACAGAACTATAGGACAGACAATGATCATATTCTCCCGTTTTACAAGCACCAATTTTATTTAACTCATTCCTCAACATTTCAATGTATTCTTCAGGGATAAATACTTCAATTTTGACTTCAGTAAATTGCATAATTCATTTCACACCTTTGCTACATAATAATTAAACGAATAAACGATAAACTTCCTCACCATCATAATCATGTCCCAATGGTTGAAAACCGTAACTTTCATATAGTTTCTTTGCAGAGATATTATCTTTATGTACTGTTAATCTAATTTCTTTACACGCCTTAAACGTATTTTTTATTAAATATATACTTTCTTGTAATGCTGCTTTTCCATAACCGTTACCTTGCTGCTTTTGATCGATAATAAATCCGTTTATCCAATACATATCAGTTGTTTCTTTTACAACAGCATGCATAACAAAACCAACCATTAGATCGCCATTGTATATTGCAAATGGTTGGTATTCTACAGCGTCCCCATCTGGTTTTATATATACTTTAGCAAGTGAAACTGCTACAGATGGAACAAATTTCGTCTGATTATCTTTAACTTGCAGCTTTAAAGCATCTTCCCAATTCTCTCTCGTAACAACCTTTAACTGGATATTCAATATGGTAAGCTCCTTTATAAAAAGAATGTATTTATATATTCAACGCAGTAAAATAATTCCCTGTTTCTTAAAATTAAGAAACAGGGAATTATCACTTCTAAAAAATCTATCCAGTTATATCGCTGTACTTTTCACTTCGAATATTTTTCTTTAATGATACATGCGCTATTAAAACTCCAAGTATAGTAATTACTCCACCAACTACCGAAATAAAAGTAGGTACTTCACCTAACCATACCCAAGCTATAAAACAAGCAATTACTGGCGTTAAATATAGAGAGCTTGTTGCCTCGGAAGCACCAGTATGAGATATAATATAGGCCAATGCAATATACGGGAGTACTGTTGGAAATAAACCTAAATATATAACGCTCAAATTCACTTCAAGAGGAGCCACCAGTATTTCTTGATACATTCCCGGTAAGAAAATAAGCATACATACCGTACTAGATAAAATTGTATATATGGTAAATGGCAAGAAGCCGTACTTTTTTAAGTACGATGTTTGAAAAACGAAAAATAGACTTTCTGAAACGGCTGCTAATAATATAAATAATCCCCCGCTATTAAATTGAATAGCCCCCCCTTGACTAAATGATATGAAAGCAATTCCTATAAAGCTAATTACACCACCGATCCATCCATTTGCTTTCATTTTTTCATTAAAAAAAACAAAAGCAAGAATTGCCGTTACTATAGGTGTGACGGAAACGATTAAACTTGCCGATCCAGCATTTACTGTTTTTTCACCATAGTTTAATGCGATGTGATAAAAAGTAAATCCTAAAGCACCAAATAAAAAAATCGCTGGAATATCTTTTAGATCAGGTAATCGTAGTTTGTATAAAAACGAAAACAAAAGAAGTATGAATTAAGCGATTAACAAACGAAGTAAAGTAAGATGTTCAGGTGTGTAAGATTCAAGGCCCATACGAATTGTCGGAAAGGCCGTTCCCCAAATTAAAATTGTAAAAGAATGAGCACATATAATTCGATAATCCCATTTTTTATAATTCATATTTTCTCTCCCCCTTCAAACCAACCACTTTATAATTACCAATTATTTCTTCCCATCATATTTAATAGTTGATACAATGTCTTCAACCAGTTTTTTATCGTAAAAACCAACCACTTGGCATTTTTCAAGTGAGCGAAGGAGTTTTTTGATGACCACTAGTAAAAAACTACCTAAGTATCAGCAAATAGTAGACTATATGAAAGAAAAAATTGAAAATGGAGAATGGCCAATTGGAAGTAAGATCCCTAGTCAAAGGCAGTTAGCGAAATTATTTCAAGTAAATCGCAGCACTGTAATAACTGCACTAGATGAACTTATGGCTGATGGATTGATTCAAGGGAAAATTGGAGCAGGAACAATTGTAACGAATAATACATGGTCATTATTAGCAACAAATCCACCACCTGATTGGAGTGAATATGTAAAGGCTGGTATTCATAAACCAAGCAAGTTAATGGTACGAGAAATAAATGAAGCAGAAGCAAATAACAAGCTTATCCATCTTAGTAAAGGCGAACTTTCTCCTCATCTTTTTCCGTTAGAAACGATGCAGTCCATTATGAAAAAAGTAAGTGAGGAATTAGATTATTTTGGATATGAGGAACAAAAAGGGTTTTATCCGTTACGTGAAGCAATAAGTAAATACGTAAAATCATTTGGAATACATGCATCACCGGGTTCCATATTAATCGTCTCGGGCGCATTACAAGCATTGCAATTAATATCAATTGGTCTTTTACATAGAGAGTCTACCGTTTTACTTGAACAACCTTCTTACTTATATTCACTTCATGTATTTCAATCAGCAAATATAAATCTATCTGGTATATCTATGGATCCTCACGGTATATTACCTAACGAGTTATTAAAACGAATTAAATACAGTCAGAAGAAAAATATTTTATACTCAATCCCTTGTTTTCAAAATCCAACAGGGGTATTAATGTCTAAAGAGCGAAGAAAAGAAATATTAAAAATATGCGAAAAGGAACAGTTACCTATTATTGAAGATGATATCTATCGCGAGTTATGGATTGATGAACCACCACCAGTGCCTTTAAAATCAAGGGATAAACATGGACATGTATTATATATTGGTAGTCTCTCTAAGACACTTACCCCAGGACTTAGAATTGGATGGATTATCGGTCCAGAACCGGTTATTGATAGATTATCAGATATAAAAATGCAAACAGATTATGGATCAAGCTCCTTATCCCAAAGAGTTGCTGCTGAATGGATAAATAAAGGATTTTATGAGGAACATGTTGCAAACGTAAGAATTCAACTAAAAGAACGAAGACAAATAATGATACGAGCTTTACATAAGCATTGTGCAGATATTGCCACCTGGGATATACCTATTGGTGGATTTTTTATATGGCTAAAGGTAGTACCTAGCATTCCGATGAAGAAATTATTTTCAAAGGCACTATCAAAAGGGATTCTATTAAACCCGGGACGTATCTATGAAGAAGAATCAGATCAATACATTCGTTTATCATATGGATATGCTTCTCTAGAGCAAATAACTAACGGTATTAAATTGTTAAGCGAATTAATTCGTAAGTTAATGACATAATAAAAACTCCTCTTTTTCCATAGAGGAGTTTTTGTGTATTTTATTTACCACAACCGCATTTCCTGCCCCAACACAATAAGTCCTTCATAAGGATCCCCGTCAATGTTTAATACTTGAGCAAAAGCAGGTTCTGTTTTTAAACCGTTCTCTTTTAAGCGAATAATTTCTTCTCTTATATGTGGATGCTGCATTAATAGCATATGCTCTACTATCATATGTCTATATGCATTTTGGTTACGCACTGGCTTAGGCTAAGCAAATAATTCAAATTTAAAACCTTCAAATTCAAAATTTACTTTTATCGATTCAGTATTTTTAATTTTTTTCTTTTTTATTTTGAATCCTTCATAAGAGCCATATAAAGATCTCATTTCTTGTTCAAAAACATCAAAGTTATGTACTTCCATTACTATATCTAAGTCAGATTGAAGCGTATCAATTCTAATAGGTATAGTCCCGCAAAGAACGGGGCTATACAAAGCTAAATCCTCCATGATGTTTAGTTTATTCAAAACATCATATACCTTTTGTTGCTTGTCATTCCCTGATTGTAAATATGTAATAGATGTAAACATGGAAGTCTCTCCTTCATTTCACGTAATACGTGACTCACTAAATTCAAGAAAATTTGTCCGTTTAAATTTGTTCTAAGAGTACCTTTATTTCAATATATTAAGACGAACAAACGATGTTTTTCAACTTTTCTCCTATACTGCAATACTATAAAAATAAAAAAGGAGGAATTATTATGAGCATTTTTAACATTCTTTTAACCATCCACATATTATTTGGGACAATATGCTTAATCACCGGTATTGTAGCGATGGTTGCTCAAAAGAAGAAAGGAAAACATACGGAATGGGGCGAAATATATCATGCATCCTATGTTGTCATTACCCTCACTGCAATTATATTATCCATTATAAACTGGGATAAAATCGCATATTTATTTTATGTAGCAATTTTCTCTTATTCATTTGCGATTTATGGCTACCTTGCACGAAAAAAGCGTTGGAAAAATTGGCTTCACCACCATATTAGAGGTATGTTAGGCTCTTATATTGGTGCCGTTACCGCACTATTAGTAAACGTAGGTATTCATATCCCCATAATTAATTTATTGCCGCCTATATGGTTTTGGTTTTTACCTACATTAATCGGTATTCCTCTCGTAGCCAGTGTATCAAAAAAATATAAAAAACGTAGTTAAAATCCATTACATTTTCGTTACTTTCTGATGATTATTATAAAAAATTATACTTAATGTAATATTTTATTTATAAATTCAAAATCGTATTGCTTTAAGTTAGTCATTTAGAGCTAAATAAAAAGAATCCAATAAAAGTATTGGATTCTTCTTCTATAAACTATTACGTTAAAAATAATATCTTTTAATTAAGACTTTAATAATGAATGTAAACGATCCGGATAATTCGTAAACATCCCGTCCACTCCCCATAATATTAACTTTTTCATATCTGCTTCATTATCTACAGTAAATGGATGAACTTCTAATACGTGTTTCTTTATTTTCTTTACATAAGCTGCATTAATATATTTGTAGTTCATATCAAGACCTATGCAATATGTACTATACTTCTCTATTTCTGATTCAGTTAATTGAACTGCTTTTTTGTAAGATAGTAATTGGACTAGAGGTATATTAACATGTAAACTATGTAGCTTTTGCAAACTTTCTTCACTAAATGATTGAATAATAACTTTATCCTGTATTTCATAGTGATTGATAATTTCTAATAACTTTTCTTCCATTCCTGAATATTCATCAGGTGATTTTGTTTCAATATAATAGTTCGCGTCATGCCCAAACACTTCAATTACTTCTTCGAGTGTTGGAACTTTAGCATTTTCATATTCTTTCTTTGCTAAATTTGAATACTTTTTATTGTAAGTAGAACCTGCATTTAATTGCTTTAATTCCTCTAATGTATGTTCCTTAACTAGCCCCATACCGTTTGTAGTACGATTTACTGTTTCATCATGCATAGCTACTAAATGTCCATCTTTTGTCATTTGAAGATCTATTTCTATATAATCGCCTTTTAATTGTTGTCCCAATTTATACGCAGCAATTGTATGTTCCGGTGCATACGCCGAAGCCCCTCTATGTGCAATGTTTTTTATATAATTCGATTGATTAATAGCTTTTGTGTACTTAAGTTCATTTACTTTATGAAAAACAAAAGTACCTATTACTATAAATGTACAAATGATTGTAACGATATATATCTTTTTCATAATAATGTATTAACCCCATGCCCATCAACTTAAGAATTTTCACTACCCCCAAGTGACAAAAAACGTTATTCTTTCTAAAAAGCTAGCTA